>DMHB01000291.1 GCA_003449595.1 Microscillaceae bacterium
ATCGCAAGGGCGGTTCTTATTATGTCGAGCGGCTGACCCACGAGCTTTGCCACAAGGCTTGGAGTCTGATAACCGAGGTGGAAGCCCTTGGCGGGATGGCCAAAGCCATCGAAACCGGCCTGCCCAAAATGCGCATCGATGAAGCTGCTGCCAAGAAACAAGCCCGCATCGACTCGGGCAAAGAAGTCATCGTGGGCGTAAATCGTTACCAGCCCGACTCCGAAAAAGCCATTGAGTTGTTGGAAGTGGATAATACAGCCGTGCGGCTCAAGCAAATTGAGCGGTTGCAACAAATCAAGGCGAAACGCAACGAAGCGGCTGTGCAACAAGCCTTGGCTCAAATCACCGAAGCGGCGCAAAACAACCAAGGCAATTTGTTAGCGTTAGCCGTAGAAGCTGCTCGCCACCGAGCCACCTTGGGGGAAATTTCGGAGGCGATGGAAAAAGTATTTGGCCGCCACAAGGCCGTTATTCGTGCTATTTCAGGCGTGTATGCTGCCGAAGTTACCGACGACCAGCATTTCAAAGCTGCCCAAGCCAAAGCCGATGCTTTCGCGCAAGCCGAAGGAAGAAGACCCCGTATTTTGGTGGCCAAAATGGGACAAGATGGCCACGACAGGGGCGCTAAAGTCATAGCAACCAGTTTTGCCGATTTGGGCTTTGATGTGGATATTGGCGCTTTGTTCCAAACCCCTGCCGAGGTGGCGATGCAAGCCGCCGAAAACGATGTACACATCATCGGGGTTTCCAGTTTGGCTGCCGGACATAAAACCTTGGTGCCCCAACTCATCGACGAGCTGAAACGCTTGGGCAGGGGCGATATTATGGTGATTGCGGGCGGAGTAATTCCACCGCAAGATTATGAATATCTCTACCAAGCCGGTGTAGCAGCGGTATTTGGCCCCGGAACCATTATCGCGGCAGCAGCCCAGCAGATATTGGACAAGTTGATGGCTTCTTCTGCCTAACCTTGCGCTTGCGCTGATGTGTGGAATTGCCGGAATTGTTGATTTGCGTAGGCCAGTAGTCCTGCAATCGCTCCAACAAATGACCGATGCTTTGGCTCACCGTGGGCCGGATGGCGAAGGGCATTGGATTTCGCAGACGGGTAACGTAGGCTTAGGACATCGCAGGCTTTCGATCATCGACCTGAGCGAAGCCGGACACCAGCCAATGCACTTTGCCCAAGGACGCTATACCATTACTTACAACGGTGAAATTTATAACTACCTCGAAATCAGGGCTTTGCTGCAAAAACAAGGCTTTGTTTTTCATTCGGAAAGCGATACAGAAGTGCTGCTGGCGCTTTACCATCAAATAGGAAGCCGCTGTCTTGAGCGGCTGGATGGTATGTTTGCTTTCGCGATTTGGGATGCGCAAACTTCAACGCTTTTTTGTGCCCGCGACCGGTTTGGCGAAAAGCCTTTTTACTACCATTACCTACCCGGAGAACGGTTTGTATTTGCTTCCGAAATGAAAGCCCTTTGGGCATTCGGCATCGATCGTGTTCCTAACAAAAGGTTGTGGCTCAATTATTTGCAAGGCGGATTTGTAGAAAATCCTACCCACGATCAAGAAACTTTTTTTCAAGGGATACATAAGCTTCCGGCGGCGCATCAATTGGTAATCGATGCAAAAGGGGATTTGAAATGCCAACCTTATTGGCAGTTGGCTGTGCAAGAGGACAACACTTGTACGGAGGCATTGGCTACCCAAACTTTTTACCAATTGTTCGAGCAATCAGTAAAGCGTCGCTTGCGGGCTGATGTGCCCATTGGGTCCAGCCTTTCGGGAGGTTTAGACAGTTCGAGCATTGTTTGTTTGATCGACCAACTGAATCCTGACAAGCAAATCGCCCAAAAAACTTTTTCGGCGCGCTTCGATGGATTTGCCAAAGATGAAGGGGCGTTTATGCACGAAGTGCTGGCGCAAGTAAACGCAGAACCGTTTTTTACGCACCCGACGGCCTCTACGCTGCTGCAAGCCTTCGACCAACTTTGTTACCACCAAGAAGAGCCTTTTGGCTCGGCCAGCATTTTGGCGCAGTGGGAGGTGATGCGCTTGGCCAAAGAAAAAGGCGTAATCGTGCTGCTCGACGGGCAAGGAGCAGACGAGTCTTTGGCGGGCTATCCGCATTATTATCCGGTGTTTTGGCGCGAACTACAAAAACAAAACCCAACGCTGCTCGCCCACGAGCTAAATGCTTATCAAGCGCTTTATCCTAATAACGCTGCCCCGGCTTTGGCATTCGCGCAAAGCGACCAGCTACCTACCAACAGGCTGAAACATTGGCTCAAACAAACGCCTTTGTATGCTTTCTATGCTCGGTATCGAAATCGGCATACTACGCTCTTGTCATTTTATGGGAAAGACACTTTTTTTGCTGATGATTTTTTGGCTTCGTTTACCACTGCCGACCATTTTCATTGGCCCTCCGCCTTGCGCTTGAACGATGCCTTGCGGAACGATACGACCGGCTATGGTTTGGAGGTACTGTTGCGCTATGCCGACCGAAACGCGATGGCGCATAGCCGCGAGGTCAGGTTGCCTTTTTTGAACCACGAGTTGGTAGCATTTTTATTTACCCTTCCGGCCTCGTTCAAAATCAAGGACGCTTGGACAAAATACATCCAACGGCGCACTTTCGAGCCTATTTTGCCCCCGGCCATCGCTTGGCGCAAAGATAAAATCGGGTATGAGCCTCCGCAGCAAGACTGGTTGCAGTATCCCGACCTACAGCAGCGCATAGCACAAGGACGTGCGCAATTGGTCAGCGCCCAGATGGTGAAACCCGAGGCCGCTACGCAAGTAAATCCTTGGGCTGCGTTGATGGCTGCCTACTTTTTGAAGTAAGCGCGCAAGGCTTGTAGGCATCGCAGTTTTTCGCTAAATTTCGCTTTTTCTTGCTTTCAAATTCTTGATGTATGCGTAGTTTCATAACTTGTTTCTTATTTTTTTTGGTGAGTGGGTTGGTTGCCCAAGCCCAAACTTTCACCCTTTCGAGCAGCGATATTGGCGGGCAAGCCACGATGAAAGAAGTTTTCAATGGCTTTGGCTGCACTGGTGGCAATGTATCGCCACAGCTGACCTGGAGTAATCCCCCGGCTGGTACTCAAAGTTTTGCCGTTACGATGTACGACCCCGATGCGCCCACCGGCAGCGGATGGTGGCATTGGTTGGTGTTCGATATTCCGGCAGGCACCACTATTTTGGTAAGCAATGCAGGCAACATAAGCGCGGGATTAGCTCCGGCGGGCTGTATTCAGAGTATGACCGACTTTGGCGGCACAGGCTATGGCGGCCCTTGTCCTCCCGAAGGACACGGATTCCATACCTATATTTTTACCGTCTATGCGCTCAAAGTCGATAAATTAGGCTTGGATGCCAAGGCCAATCCTGCCTTGGTAGGGTATATGCTGAATGCCAACACCCTCGAAAAAGCCTCGATAGTAATGTACTACAAGCGTTAGGCATTCTTGAAACCCGATACGCCACACGTAGCTTTCTTGTCGTATGACGGAATGACCGACCCCTTGGGGCAATCGCAAGTATTGCCCTATTTGGTGGGGTTGCGTGAGGCCGGATTTGCCATTTCTTTGTTTAGTATGGAAAAAGCCGATGTCTATGCGCTGCAAGGCGAGGCCATTCATCGGCTAACTACCCAAGCCCAAATCGTTTGGTTTCCGTTGCGCTACACCAAAAAACCGCCCATTCTTTCCACGGTGTGGGACTTGTGGCAGCTATTTCGCGCAGTGAAACGCTTGCACCGAAAGCAGCCCATTCACATTGTCCATTGTCGTAGTTATGTTACCGCCCTGTTGGGGATGATTTTTCAGCGGATGAACCAAACCGCCTTCCTCTTTGATATGCGGGGCTTTTGGGCTGACGAGCGCGTAGAAGGAGGCATTTGGAATTTGAAAAATCCCATTTTCAAAGCAGTATATCGGTTTTTCAAATGGCAAGAAAAACGGATGCTCCAACGGGCCGATTACATCATCAGCCTGACCCGCCAAGCCCAAGAAGCATTGCAACAGCGCCAACTCAAGCCGGAAGCTTTGCCTATCGCGGTGATTCCTTGTTGTGTAGATACGCAGTTGTTCGACCCTGCCCGCTATGCCACAACAAACCACAGTAATTCGTTGACTATCAGCTATTTAGGCTCGTTGGGCACTTGGTATTTGTTGGACGAGATGCTGCTATTTTTCAAGCGTTTGCTGTTGCAAAAGCCTCAAAGTCGGTTTTTGTTTATTACGCCCGAGCCTCCTGCCTTGATTTTCAATCGCGCCAAGCAAATGGAAATTGATAGTGCTTTGGTGCAAGTGGTAAAAGCTACACGCCAAGAAGTGCCCCAATATCTGGCGCAAAGTCAACTCAATCTTTTTTTCCTCAAGCCCTCGTTTTCAAAAACGGCTTCTTCGGCTACCAAAATGGGCGAAGCTTTGGCGATGGGCTTGCCCGTTATAGCCAATGGGGGCGTAGGCGATCATGCTTACTTGTTTGACACCTTCTCCTGTGGCCATTTGCTGCCCGATTTCTCGGAGGCTTCGATGGATGCGGCCATTGCTACCATCGACGGGCTGTTGCAAATTCCGCCGGAGCGCATCAGACAAGCCGCCTTGTCGTATTTCGATTTGCAGCAAGGCATCGCCCGGTATGCAGAAGTTTACCGAACTTTGTGGGCTAAAATCAATCCCTCCTTCCGGTGAAAATTTTATTTGTTTGCCCATACCCCACCGGCACAGCCGCTTCGCAGCGCTTCCGGTTCGAGCAATATTTTCCGCTGCTGCAAGCCCTCGGCGTGGCGTATGCAACAGCCCCCTTTTTGTCGCACCGTGCTTGGCAAGTGTTATACCGAAAAGGGCACACTTGGGCTAAAATCATGGCCGTGTTGGGGGGATTTTTGCGGCGGTTGGGTTGGCTTTTTTATGTAGGGCGTTACGATTTGGTTTTTGTACACCGCGAGGCCACGCCCTTGGGCTATCCATTTTTTGAATGGGCAGTGCGTTTCCTTTGGCGCAAGCCGATGGTATTTGATTTTGATGATGCCATCTGGCTGCCCAACACAACCGACACCAATGGGTGGGTGGCTTGGCTGAAATTTCACAAGAAAACCGCGCTGATTTGCCGGTGGGCGGCTACTGTAAGCGCCGGCAATGCCTATTTGGCTGATTATGCACGACAGTTTAATCCAAATGTGGTGATTAACCCTACCACACTCGACACCGAACAATGGCACAACCCGGCTGTGTGGCCTG
>DMHB01000226.1 GCA_003449595.1 Microscillaceae bacterium
CAAGTAGTAGCAGCAGTAGCTTTAGACAAGACCAAAGGAGGGCTTGTATTGCAGCGACTTTTTGCCAAAGAACCCTCCACAGCATTTATCGTGTTGCTTTATCGTAATTTAGGGAAAGAATCTGCCGCTTTTGAAATTAAATCAGAATATTACTCTATCGAGCAGGCCAAGGAAGTAATCAGTGAGGTTGCTTTTTCACAAGCAAAACTTTTTGTGGTCGAATCGGTATTCTCGAAGTATAAAAATCTGCCGGTGATGCCCGCTATGAACGAGCAGGAATATTTGGTATGGTGGGATGCGTATATGAAAACCATACAATCGCCTGACATAGCCAAACGCATTTTTCCCAATTCTTCTGATTCTTACCAAGGGTATGGCACAGATAAACCGGGGTTAGCCATCGCCGACAACTCTTACATCGCATCGAAGGTTAAGCAAGATATTTTCCTTGCGCGCAATTTTAATCCGTATAAAAGCACCCAAGTCTTGAAAGATGCTTATGACAAGTACGGTTTCAATGAGGCAGTAAAAGAAAAAATTAGGGGACCGATTGCCCGTGCAGCGCTCGACGAAAGCCGGGCAAAGTTGAATGATACTTGGTATTATGCCGAAACCCGTTTTTCTGATAACACCACTTATTTAGAAGAAAAAACATTCATTATCAAGGAAAACGAGTTGGAGGCTATCTTTACAGATAAGTCCTACCAAAACGAAACCAAAGCCTCCGATAATATTATTCGCATCTTATTGCCTTGTTTATCTTATACCGCATTTATGGATGCCAAGGAAGGGGTTTTGGCTTTAGGGCCTTTGCCTGACAGCTTGGCTGAAGGCAGTGATAACCGATATGTTACTTTGGGCTTCAAATTAAAATCAGATGGAAAAGCCTTGTTAGTACCTCAAAATTCTTATTCAACTCCCGAAGAAGCACTGCTCAGACCTTTTGATTTTAGCTATGCCAATACTTATGTAAACGAAGCACTCTATAAGAAACTAAACCAACTGCCTGAGTTGACCTTTACTGAAGAGACTTACAAATCGATGAAAGAAGAAATAGATCAGATAAGTATGTCTGATTATTCAATAATGGTCAGTGAAATACTGTTTGCTAAATTTGAAGAAATGGGTTTCAATCCATACAAGAGTATGAAAAACTACTATGAAATGGAACAAGCCATGGCCGACATCGAAAATGCAAAGAATAATTTACAATATATCGAAGATTACAAGGGCTATATTACCAGTGCTTTAGAGTCGGGCGATACGGCCTCTGCTAAATCTTACCAAGAATCGATAGACGATATGATGAAAGAGCAACCTTATTTGGATCTCAAGATAACTATTCGTCAGTTGATCAAGGCTGGGGCTGATACAGCCTTCATCTCTCAGAAGAATAAAGAATTGAAGTCGTTTAATACTTATAAAGAATTGAAAAACAAGCTCTATGATGCCAAATATAAAGCAGACGAAATCAGAAATACTTTAACCTATATTCAAACTGAAGTGAATAACGCTTCAACCGATGCTTATAGCTTTGATTATTATAAAAACTATTACGAAAACGCTGTAGGCGAATACTTAGCTACTTGCAAAGAAGATCTTGCCAAGTGGAATGAAGAATTGAATCTGACCAAAGCCAAGCAAAGCATTGCTTATGTAGAGGAGTTGCAGAAAAAAGCAGCCGAAACCCAGAAATACGTAGATGAACAAGCCAGCAAAGATTTGCAAACGATTGCCAACTTGCTGCAAGAATGGGAGAAAACCATCCAACGATAAAAATCTGTAAAATTTTTTACAAACGCTGCTTCCAATGGCTTACGCTTCGGAAGCAGCGTTGCTTTTTTCGGCTTCCAGCCAAGTAGCGATGCGCCGCATTGCTTCCTGATAATTCACTTGAGATGACCAGCCTAACTTGGTTTGTGCCTTCGTGGTATCCACACGGCAATCACGCCCAATCAATCCTGCTCCTAATCGTGTAACCGGTGATCGTACTTGAAAAAGATTGGCTATGCGCTCGCTTAACGAGCCAAGTTGCCAAGCTGTTGCAAACGACATATTGCCCCGCGGGCGGGTATGAGCCAAATTTCCTAAGTCTGTCAAATACTGTTTCCAGCTAACTTTCCAATCATCCATTAAAAAAAAGGTTTCATTGATGCCTTCGGGCATTGTAGCAGCTCTATAAAAACCATCTACTAAATTGGCTACATCGACCAAACAAGCGTCATATTGCCCTCCATCTAACAAGGGTAAGCCAAAAGTACTTTTCATTCTGGCAATGGGGTCTTTCACCCATACACTATTAGGGCCGGTAACATTGGTAGGTCTAATGATGGTATAATCAAAGCCAAAGGTTTGAGCTTGTGTTTTTACCAATGTTTCAGCCAAAAGTTTGGTGTCGTTGTAAGGAATCCCTGATTTTTGAATTGGGTTACTTTCATTGGGAAACCCCAGATGCCTTCCCATACCACAGGCAGCCACTGAGCTTGCAAATACAAAACGGGGTACTTGGGCAGCGATTGTTTCTTTCAAGATGTTTTCTGTTGCTACAATGATCGACTCGTGAAACTGGCGATAGGTTCCCCAGTCGGTTACGCGGGCAGCCAAATGAAACACAATAGAGCAGCCTTCGGCAATGCCTTGAAGGCTGGTTGGGTTAGACAAATCACCTTTCCAAATTTCGACAGGCAATGTTTCCAAAGCAGTATAATTTTCTTGCGGAAGCACCAATCCTCTAATTTGGTATTGATGTTGAATTAGCAATTCGCATAAATGCCTGCCGATGAAGCCATTGGCTCCGGTAATTAATACACGCATCGTTTTATAATAGATTTTGTGTTTGGTGTTGGGGGGTAGCAAAAGTCTTGCTTTCGACTTTTTTCGCAAGATAAAGAATAATTCAGCTTTTTTGCATGGCTTCGGCAGGAGGGATGATCGCTCCACGCCAAGCCGGATAAAGGGTAGCGCTCAGATATGGAATCAGGCTCACTGTAACTACCAGCATCAAATCAGACAGTTCCCACACAGGTTGTAGCTGGTAATGGGGATATAACACAGACCAGCCTGCAAAAAAATAACGCAAAAAAGGAGCTTGCCAAATAAAGCTGAAACAATAAGCCAATAAAACCCCTTGCAGGGTAGCTGTAAAAGCAACCATCAAACCTTGCCAGAGTTTCATCCATAACACGTCGGTTACTTGCCAGCCTACTGCGCGCAACAAAGCAAGTTCCTTTTTTTCATCTGCATCGATGCCTGAGGCGCGCTCCCATACCAAAATTAAAAAGGCTAACAATGCCAATACTGAGCCATATAACCACAAAGCACCCCGCCAGCTAAACAATGCTTGGTAAGTGGCGCGCAATTGGGCGGCACTTACAATGCGTAGCCCTGCAAATTTTTTATCGATTTTTCGAGCGATGTTATCTGCTTCTTGTGGATTGTGAATGTTGAGGGCAAAATCTGTTGCTTCGTTGGGTAGTAAGCCTAACAAACGCCTGCCTTGAGAAGGGTGTACCAATAATAAATCAGCAGTGAGTAGGTCGGCTTCAGCTTCAAAAACTCCTTTAATTTGGAAGTTAGCCGCCCGATTTTGACCATCTACTAAGGTTATAAAATCGCCCAAGGCCAATTGTCTTAGTTTGAGAAATCCTTGCCCTACCCAAATACTTGCAGTATCTAATGGTTGTCCGTCGCTTTGTAGCCATTTCAAGCCTTTGGGGAGTACTTCGGTACTTATCAAAGTCATTACAGCACCGGTCGGTGAATCGAAATAGTAGCCCCAAATTCGGGGTAAAACTTCTTTTACCCCACGGATATAGCGCAAGCTATCTCCAAAAGTATCAGGCATAGGTGAGAGTCTTCCCCCTTGAATTTTTTGAATCCAAATTTCAGGAATATTTTGCAAAACCGCTTGGGTTTCATGTCGAAGCGAAGAGGTAACGAAGAGAATGGAAGCGTAAAATCCTACTAAGCAGGTATAAACCAGCAACAATCCCAACACTTTCTGCCATCTTCTTTGAAGAGTTTGAAAGGCATATCGAATTATTTGCTGTTTGAACATAGAGTACCCACGGTTATTTTTTGATCAAAAACCGCAAAGGTAAAAACAGCCCACAAAGACCGATGACCACAAGCCCTATGAAAAAGTATGGTTGAAATTCCTCATGGCTACCTTTTAGTTCTCGGTTGAAAGTCCATACTTTGGCAAGTAATACGATGAGGAGTGTATTGAAAGCCAATCCCATAAAAGCTAACCAACCTTCAAGTATGTACTGTACTTTATTGCGATTTTCGGGGTCGGCATTCCAAAAGGTACGATTGAAAATAGGCAGCAATTGGGGTGGAGTGGTTTTGAAAAACTTCCTCAATAAACTAAAAAGCAGGTTGATACCTAAAAAAACAGCCATAGCACTATAAAAGTAGGTTGTCCGGTCTAATTTCAAAGCAGGTTTATTTTCTTCCAAATAATATAGGCTAATGGTTTGGTCGCCTGCGCGCTCGGCCATATCGTAATACGAAAACAAGAAAAAACCAATAAAAATGAGCATTGTAAGGTAGCGCAATAATCGAAGGACGATGGTCATAGAATTAAAAATATAGTTATATCATTTTCAACATTTTGTTGAATGGAAGGTGTGGCTGAGGTATCTAAAAAATTATTGCTCGGTTTCGTTTTCTTCGTTTTCTTCCTCCCAATTTTCATCATCTTCTTGTATGCCTACGATAATGGTGTCGCGGAGGTAATAAATCAAATCACTCAGATTTTGTTGACCTGCCCTGATCAGGTCGGCTAACATAGGTATCATAGCCAAAGCCCCTGATTGAAATTGCAATGCTGTCCGAATGAAATATTCAAAGGCATAAAAAGTTTGCTCCATTTCAGTATTTTCATAAAAAACAGAACTTTCTTTTTGGTGGATGTAAGCTTGTACAACTTTTTGCATAATTGTCAAGATTTCTTCTATGGTAACCTGTTTTTCCTCAATAAAATAAAGTAGGTTATCCAACAATACGTCCGCTTTTTCGCTCCAGAGTTGTTCTTCCGATTTGTTGCCTGTTAGTATGTAAATAATGGTATAGATGTAGCCCTTGTCATCTTCTGTGTAAATATCAGGTAAGCCCTCGCCTCGGGCAAAAGCATAGGCGTGGGCTTTGATTTCATCTTCTGTAAGTCCTAAATCAGCTGACATAATTTGCAGGTTAGCAGCCAGCTCTTCTGGGGTATTGGGTACTGGTAGTGGAAACATAAAGAATAATTATAGCTAAATTATACTTTGGTGGGGTTTAAACTTTGGCTTGTTTCTGTTTTGATTTGTTATAAGATTTGTCGGCAAAATAGACGATTAAGCCCATTACTACCAAACTAAGTGCGATGAGTGATTCTTTGGTGCGTTGGGTCAACAAGAAGTACATAGTCCAGCCTGTAGCAGCCAAAAAAATCATAGGCGTGATAGGGTAACCCCAGGTTTTGTAAGTCCGGTGGGCTTTTGGTTCGCGGGCACGCATCACAAAAACACCTAAAACTGTTGAAAAAGTAAATATATCAAGCGTAAAAGCAATCGAAAATAAGATGGCATCAAAAGAAGCTGTCAAAATTAAAATCACAGAAATAGTTGATTGCATCAGGATAGCATAGAAAGGAATACCCTTGCTATTTTTGAAGGCTAATCTACCCAACAAAGGCAAGTCTTCACCCATTACCTGCGTAACCCTTGGGCCGGCAAAAATCATCGCACTGATGGAAGAAACCAGCAACAAAGCTATCATCAATCCCATTACTTTTCCTCCTACTTCTCCTAAAAACACATTAGCCGATAAGTATCCCACCTCTAAAGGTGTATTAAAATCTTTGGCTTGTTCGGCTGCTAAGGTTTGTACTGGCACTGTATAAAGAAATACATAATTGAGTAAAATATAAGCGGCCATGACCAATAAAGTTCCTGAAACCAACGAAAGGGGTACGTTACGCTGTGGATTTTCAATTTCGTTGGCCAAATAGGCTGACGCATTCCAACCTGAATAGGCAAATGATACAAAGGCTAAATTGACAGCAAAAGCACCACTGAAAATGAGTGTAAAATCTCCATCCTTTGGCAGGATGCTAATGGGCTGCGGAGTTGCTGTAAGGAAAAAACCCCCACCAATAAAGCCAACAATCAAAAGTACTTTGATAGCAGTAGAATAGCGTTGAAAAATGCTGCCTGCACCAATGTCGTAGGCGTGAATGGCTGTGATGATAAGCACCACCGTTAGGCCAACAGCCTCTGCGCTTACCATAGGTAATACACTGTTGGTATAGCGGCCTAAAGCCATTGCCGCCAAAGCTACTGGCGCTGAAAACCCTACAGTTGCTGACACCCAACCCGATAAAAATCCAAAACCTGGATGGTAAATTTTACTTAGATAGTTGTATTCACCTCCCGAGCGTGGAAATAAGGCTGCCAATTCGCCATAACTCAATGCACCACTAAGCGCTACAACACCGCCTATGATCCAAAGCATAATGAGTGGAAAAATCGACTGAATACCGGCTGCTTGGTAGCCTAAGCTCGTAAATACTCCGGCGCCCACCATATTGGCCACTACAATGGCTATGGCTGTGGTAAAGCCAATTGTTCCGGAATGATTTGTTTTGGTCATTTGATTTTTAGTTTTTAGATAGATAAATAAAATAGCAAGAAAGAAGCGAGTATAAGGCTCGCTGCTTCCAAGGTATAAACTACATTTTTAGATTAAGACAATGATTGGTTTTCAATAGCAGCTAATTCCAGAATTTTCTGGTATTCTTCGGGTGAAAGATCATTGAAGAAATAGTACACAGGGTTGATATTTTCTTTGTTGTAAATTACTTCGTAGTGCAAGTGGGGGGCAGTCGAAAATCCGGTGCTACCCACATAGCCAATACACTCACCACGTTTTACTTTTTGCCCTTTCTTCACTTTTATTTCGGCCATATGGGCATAAAATGTTTCATACCCGTGTCCGTGTTCAATTTTGACAGCGTTGCCATATCCGCCACCATTGTATGAGGCTTCCGTGATCAGCCCGTCGCCTGTTGCGTAAATGGGGGTGCCGTAAGGAGCGGCAAAATCAATACCCGGGTGAAACTGCGCTACTTTATATACAGGGTGCATACGCATACCGAAACCTGAGGATAATCGGGTAAGTTCTTTATTATCAATGGGTTGGATAGCAGGAATCGAAGCCAGCATTTTATTTTTATTCTTAGCTAAATTGGCTATTTCATCATAAGACTTGGTTTGCACATACATCTGCTGCTTTAAGCGATCAACTCTTTTCAGCAAGTTTGATAGCATTTCTTCGTGCCGCATCCCCTTCTTAAGCATACTTTGGTACTTGTCCGACCCGCCGGTACCTGCCGAGCGATCCTTGGTAGGAATGGGTTCGGCTTCAAAAATGACCCTGTAAATATTATCATCTCGTTTTTGTAGGGCATCCATCATTTGGTTGATTTCATTCATTTGCTTATTCATCAACTCAAAATGAACCAACAACTCATCATTTTCTTTTTGGAGCGCTATTTCTCGGTCTGATTTGTAAAACCTGCTGAACACAAGGGTTAAACCAATTGCCAAAAGCACAGAAAGGGTAAGAAAACCCAAGAAGTTGAGGATAATATCCAATGGCTTGGATTTGATAACCTCATATTTGCAACTTTCTGTATCGTAGTAGTATTTAACTTTTGCCATACAAAGTGGTGGGATGGATGACTTATTGTAAGTCTTTATGCCTAAAAACTCCGCAAATTTAGAGCCTTTCTTAAGTAAGTAGCGTTTTTTGATTGTTTTTTTCCTTTCTTAGGCATTAACTAATTGAAAATCAAAAGCTTGTATTATCCTATTCGGGCTAAGTTCCTACATAGTAATTAAAAATAGTTTAAATTGCCCGCGCTAAATACACTTGACTTATGCCCAAATTTCAATTTTGCCCTGTTTGTAGCCATCCTTTAGAAATTAAGTGGTTAGATAACCAAGACCGATTAGTTTGCACAAATCCTGTTTGTAGTTTTGTGCATTATGACAACCCTACGCCGGTGGTGGCTGCCCTCATTGAGCATGAAGGGCAAATCCTTTTGGCAAGAGCCGTTAACTGGCCTCCAGATTGGTTTGGGTTGATTACTGGATTTTTAGAAAAAAATGAACACCCAGCCGAAGCCGTTTTACGAGAAGTAAAAGAAGAAACCAATTTAGACGGAAAAGTTATAGAGTTGATTGGCTTGTACACCTTTAAACAAATGAATCAAATCATTATGGCTTATCACGTGCAAACGCAAGGCATAATAACACTCAATGAAGAATTAGCCGAATACAAATTAGTGCCTCCTGCACAAGTCGAACCTTGGGCTTTTGGCACAGGAAAAGCAGTAGCGGATTGGTTGGCTAAAAAAGGTTATCGGCTGTGAAAACACTTTTCTCCCAATGGATTTTACCAACCGGGTTGCCCAGTGCAGTGGTTTTGTTAGGTTATCAATTGATGTGTATAGCAGGTGCTCACGCTTGGCTACACCCGTTTTTCTTACAACTGGTTGGTTTTTTTGTACTGCTGAACCTAATCACCCAAATCATCACCTTGCAATACAAAAACAAACCTCCTGAAAAACTTTTCAATTATTATTTGTTGGGAGCTTTATGCAGAATATTATGTTGCCTTTTGGTAGTCATACTGGCACTTTATTGGGCAGTAAGCCATTTATTGCTTTTTGTAGGCAACTTCTTTTTATTGTATTTCTTGTTTGTGGCTTTTGAAATTTATTTTTTGTTGGCTAATTTGCAGGCCAATTCAAATTAAAAAATTGAAAATGATTGGTTTACAGCAAGTTAGCTCCAGAATCTTATTTACATCGTGCTTGATGTTGACTTTTGTCTTGTCAAATTTCACTGCTCTTGCAGCAGGCGGAGGCGAAAGCAAAGAGTTTAATCCCAGCGAAACCATTATGCACCACATTGCTGACTCTCACGAGTGGCATTTTGCAACCATTGGCCATACACACATCACCATACCTTTGCCTGTCATTTTGTATTCTTCACGCGGTGTAGATGTATTTTTATCAAGCGAGTTGCATCATGCTGCCCAAGTTGAGCATACAAACAAAGAAGGGAAGAAAGAGAAATTTCACAAAATAGTAAAAGGCAACAATACATATTTGGCTGATCATCATGGGCATTTTCACTTAGAGTCAGGCGAAAAGTTATACGATCTTTCAATCACCAAGAATGTGGCTTCCTTGCTTTTGAGTGCAACTCTTATGCTTATTTTCTTTTTCAGTGTGGCTGCAGGTTATAAGAAAAATCGCGGTAAAGCGCCCAGAGGTATTCAGTCATTTTTTGAGCCGCTGATTGTTTTTGTAAGAGATGATATTGCCAAAGTAAATATAGGCGATAAGTACTATCAAAAATTTGTACCTTATTTATTGACTTTGTTCTTTTTCATTTTAATTAACAATTTATTGGGTCTATTGCCCGGAGGAGCTAACCTCACCGGCAATATTGCAGTTACGCTCACTCTGGCTGTTTTAACTTTCTTGATTACGATATTCAGTGCAAAAAAGACTTATTGGATGCACATCATTGCTCCCCCTGTGCCTCCGGCACTTCTGGTTTTGATGATTCCAATTGAGATCATAGGGATATTCACCAAGCCTTTCTCATTAATGATACGACTTTTTGCAAACATTACCGCAGGTCACATTATCATTTTGAGCTTATTTAGTTTGATTTTTGTTTTTCAAAGCTTGTTGGTCAGTCCGGTAGTCGTAGCCTTTGCTGTGTTTATGAATGTATTGGAACTATTGGTTGCATTCCTACAAGCTTATGTATTCACCTTGTTGACTGCTATGTATATTGGGGGCGCTGTTGAAGAACACGACCACCACGATGAGCACCACGCCCATGGTGATGCCGCACATCACTAAAATTGGATAAATTAATTGGAGTTGGGCAGT
>DMHB01000164.1 GCA_003449595.1 Microscillaceae bacterium
CGTAGTTGTCAAATTTTTCCTATTTTTGAATGTATTGCAACCCTCTTTTTTAATCCATGAAAATTTTTGCTGCTTTGCGCAAAGGCGAAAACCACCCTATTTTTTGCGAAGATTTCTTAGTACATTCTCCATTAGGTCAGTCTTTTTATGTGGCCGCTGTGATGGATGGATGCTCTTCGGGCAAAGATTCACATTTTGCAGCTACACTTCTGGGCAAACTATTGCTCAAAATTGGCCGAACAATGAATCCCGCACCCAAAGAATCAGCACAGTCGGTGTCCAAACAAATACTGCATTCACTTTTTGAATTGCTTCGGCAAAGTGCAGAATGGCTTCAACTGCAAGAAGAAGAAATGCTGGCTACTTTGCTACTCTTGGTATATCATACAGGCCACCAAGAGGCTTGTATCCACGTCGTTGGCGACGGCTATGTCAATATCGATGATGCGTGGCAAGCCTTCGAGCAAAACAACCAACCCGATTATTTGGCCTACCACCTCGGCAAAAATTTTGAACAATGGTATGCTTCCCAAAAACAAATCATAGTCTGCCAAAACCCTACTTCGCTCGCCATTGCAAGCGATGGTATTGGGACATTTAAAACCCTACAAACGGAACTGCCCGAAGGCTTCGACCCCAAATTGTATTTGATGCAAGACAAACAAATGGTACAAAATCCTCAAATGTTAAAACGTAAATTGGTGATTTTGGAAAAAACGTATGGATTTACACCTTTCGACGATGTAAGTTTGGTACGAATAGACTTCGACCCTGTCCCTGACGCGCTTCCTAAACCTGAATAAATCTTTATGGCAACCCTCAAGGCAATTACCGAAAGTGGCAAAAAAATCACTTTAGCAGATAAAAACGAAATCAAACGGGGTGGCGAAGGCCGCATTCTAACCGTACCCGAACTGCCCAACCAAGTAGCCAAAGTTTACCTCAACTCCCAATACAAACACATGTCATTGGCTCAAAAAAATGCCTTGGCTGTCCTCGATGGCAAGTATTTTGTCAAACCTTTGGAGTTGATTTATGATGACAAAATCCAATCCGATATTTTGGGCTTTACGATGGAATATCTTTCGGCAGACTATTTGCCTTTGGCGGCTTTTTTCAACCGAAACTTTTGTGCTGCCAACAATGTGGACGAAGATTTTAAAATTGCCATCGCTCAAGCCCTTTGCCAAGGGGTAGAAATGGCACACCAAAATCAAATCATCATTGGCGATCTCAGTGGGCTGAATGTGCTGGTTACTTTACAACAAGAAGTCAAATTTTTGGATGTTGACTCCTACGAAACACCAGTTCATACGCATTGGGGCTTGTTGTTTGACGAAATTCGCGATTATTTATACCAAGGTAAAGTGTCGCAGCAAAGCGACTATTTTGCTTTGGCGGTGCTGGTTTTCAGCTTGTTTGCACACATCCACCCTTTCAAAGGTATCCACAAACAATACAAAGCGATGGCTGAGCGGATGGTTAAAAAAATACCGGTTTTTAGCTCCGATCCCGACCTCATCGTGCCCAAATGCTACACGCCTATTGCCGACCCAAAACTGCAACAACAGTTTGACGATATTTTCGCACAAGGCCAACGTTTTCTGCTACAAATAGGCAAACCTGCCCAGTTGGTAGCACCTATCGCCGCCAAGGCTTCGGTAGTAGCCACACAAGGCAACCTGACGATGAAAGAAATCTACAAGCTAAACCCACAAGAGTATTTCCAAAAAACCGCGTTTACACAGCAACTTGGCTTGGTTGCGACCAACCATCAGTACTTGGTGTATGATTGTGCCAACAAAGGATATGTAACCCTCAAACACACCTTCGACAGGCAAGATTGGGAGGAGGTTTTTGTCGGCAATGAGCAAATCATTGCGCTCAAACAACAAACTTTGTATGCCCTGCATCCCCAACAAGGATTTCAACCTTTGCAAAATTTACAGTTTTCGAACCAAACCCGTTACACCCAAATTGATAATATTTTGGTGGTGTTAGATGACGATTATTTGCGCTATGTGTTCTTAGACGAGGTCAATCAAACCTTTGTGCGGGTGGAGCAGCAACCTGTTTTTGGACAAGGATTCGATGTATTCAATGGCTTGATTCAGCACGTAGGCGGGGTTCAGTATGTGTTTTACCATTCCGGCAAAACGTTATCAACGGTCAAACTACCTTTTCAGCATCCTATCAAGGCGGTGCGCATTGTAGGCAAGGTCGGCTTGGCCACTTACGAAGAAAAAATGAACACCGAAACCACCCTGCGCCACGCTTATTTCGACATCCAAGGGTTGCAAATTGTGGCCTCACAACAGTTTCTAAGCCTCAAGGCTGCTTTTGGTTACCGTGCCACCCAAGGGCAAAACGGGCTGGTGTTCGAAGCCCAAGACGATCAACTTGTCATCCGGCGCACCGGCGATTTTGAGGTCGTGCAAACGATGCCTTGCCATTTGCTTACCACCGAAACCCAAGTCAGCGTTTGCCAAGCCGGTATCGTCGCCCAAGAGCGAGATTTTTGTTATTTGTTAAACAGTCAATAAAATGCGCCCTCTCACCAAAACATATTTTCTGCTTTGGCTTGTCTTCTTAGGCTGTTGCTTCGCGGGCTGCCAGCCAACTGCCGATAAGCAGAAAAAGCAACAAGCCTCGCAAACCGATGAAGCCCAAAACCGCAAGCAAAATCAAATACCGCTTTTAGTAGTGGGCAGGTTCGATGCCGACACCACGATCGCTTCGGTCGATGCCCTTCGCAAAGCCTATTGCAGCGGCCAAGTCTATGTTTGGCAGCCTATCAAAGCGCGTGTCGATAAGCAATTTGGCTGTACTTGCCAATCGGTGGTCAATACCTTGCAAGCCTTTCAGCCTTTAGCCAAAAAAAACCTGTTGGTTACCACCTTGGATGGGTTAGATATGCGGTTTAGGACTGTGAAAATCGGCCAAATCGATTTTTTTGAAAACCCGCAAGCCTATCCTTTATGGATGGCTTCTTCGGAAGATTTTGACGCTTCGCGCGATTTGAGCACCTTCATTTTGACAGGCGTTACGGCCATCACACGTGCCACCGGCAACACCGCCGATGCGCGTGGAGCGATGTATTTGGTAGAAAAAGTAAAGCCATATTTCCAACAGGCCGACTGGGTACATATCAGCAACGAAGTAAGTTTTAAGCCCAATTGTGTGTTTGAAGCCACTACCCGCTTTTGTTCAAAAGAAGACCATTTCGAGGTATTCAAAGCACTTCGTGCCAACATCATCGAACTGACCGGCAACCACAACCGTGATTTTGGTGATAAATATTATCTCGAAACTTTGACTTGGTACCAAACCAATAAAATGCAAACTTTCGGGGGCGGTAAAGATCCTGAAGCCGCACAAACGCCCTTGCTCATCACCCTGAGGGATGGCAAAAAAGTAGCCTTCGTAGGATTCAATGAAAAATGTCCCTTGGCCGAGTGTGCCAAAAAACCCAACGAACCCGGTGCAAACCCTTATGATGCCACCCGCGCTAAACAAATCATCGAAAAATTGCGCCAACAAGACAAAGTAGCTTTTATCATCGTATCGGTTCAATTTGGCGAAAGCGATGCCTATTCGCCGACGGCCTCACAAGAGAAAATTTGCAAAAACTTAGTCGAATTTGGCGCCGATTTGGTTTATGGCTCGCAGGCGCATCAGGTACAGCAAGTGGAGTTTTACAAAGGCAAAGTCATTTTGTATGGATTGGGCAATTTTATTTTTGACCAGACCCACAAAGTAGGAGTACGCCAAGGCTATTTCTTGCAAAACTATTTTTACAAAGGCAAAATCGTACAGTCGGTGCCGGTTTATACTTTTATTGACGACACACACCGCCCCGATATTGCCACGGCTGCCCAAGCGCAGGCCATCCGCAAAGCCATTTATTTGGATAGATTACTTTTTCACACACAGTAATTTTGTACAATGTTGAGCAACCTTTTTTCTATCGATAGAAACCAAAATGCCCTCGTGGATTGGTGGGTGTCTGTCCGCGAAAAACGCGCTTTTGCACAAGTACTGAAACGGCTCAAAGCCCAGTTTCAGCCCGACGAAACCTTTGCCCTGCAACACCAAGCCCTTATCCGACAACTGAGAGAGGAAGGGGTGGTTTTTTTGCCCAAACACCTCACCTTGCCTGCCGGGATGGCCGAAACGCTCAAAAAGCAAGTAGAAACACAAGGCTATTTCTGCGACAATGTACAGACTTGGTATCCTCGGTCTTTTCCTGAACCTTTGTCGGCATATTTGCAAAACTCGTTTGTACGCCAAATCATCGCCCACGCACGCGGCTATGATTCGCCTGTAAACATCAGCCGGTTTTATCTTTCTGAGACGTTGAATGAGGTCAATGGGTCTTTTTTGTGGCACCACGATGCCCTATTCGACTATTACAAAGCGATGGTTTACCTAACCGATGTAACCGATGCCGACGGCCCGTTCGAGTATGCGCTGGGTTCGCATCGGAAGTGGTGGACTTATTACTCTTATCAACGGTCGCGGTTTACAGACCAACAAGTCAGCCGATTTACTTGCAAGCGATTCACGGGGCAGGTCGGCGACTTGATGATTTTCAATGCCAATGGAATCCACCGAGCTGCCAATCCACAATGGGGGCGTTGGCGCTTGGTGTTATCGACGGCTTTTATCGATTTCAAATCAGACGAAAGCACTGACCACGCCGAAACCCAACATCTGTTCCGATGAGCAAAAAAAGTATCTGGAAAACTATTTTACGTCCTTGGATTGAAGTCCACGACGGGCGAAGCCGCTTAGACCCTTGGCTGTGGGCCAACCTCAAGCAAGCCCTCCGACAACAACAATTAGACAAGCTGATGCAGCGATTGGTAGCGATTGTGCCCGACATCAGCAACCAATACACCAACCCCGAAGGGATGAACTGTATGGATCCGCAATCGCCCGACTATGTGCCTTTTTATGCTTATAAAGTGCGCGCCCAACACGCTTTTCAGGTGCAATTTACCCTTGCGGTGATGCAGCAGTGGTTTCAACAACACCCCCCTTCCCCGAAAGGGCTAACCTTGGTGGACGTAGGCGACTCGTCGGGCAATCATTTGCGTTATTTGGAGCACTTGCTGCATGAAGCGCACATACATGTTGGTCGAAGTCTGAGCATCAATCTTGACCCCAAAGCCATCGAAAAAATCACGCAAAGTGGCCGCGAAGCGTTGCTTTGCCGCGCCGAGCATCTAAGCGAGCACAACATAGAAGCCGATTTTATGTTGACTTACGAAATGTTGGAACACTTGCTCAATCCGGTCGAGTTTCTACATCAAATTGCCCAACATCCGCCCAAAGGGTTGCTGATTGCTACAGTGCCTTTCTTGCGCCAAAGTCGCTTGGGTATGCATCATATCCGGCTCAACATCACAGAATATCCCGCCGATCCGGAAGATGTCCATATT
>DMHB01000090.1 GCA_003449595.1 Microscillaceae bacterium
ATTTGATAGCCCAACTCAAAGCTTTTGGCGTACAACCCCTGCCCGAATACCCCGATTACCGACAGCCTGTATCTATGAAAACTCAAAAGAAACCGGTGCAAATCAATCTAAGCTACAACGGGCAGACCTTTGTTGTGAAAGATAACTTGGTATTGTTGGATGGTAATAGTGCGCAAATTGAAGCCCCTGCTGTTTTTCTGGGGTTTGGCACCGAAGCAGATTTTGCTAATGCTGACATAGCCGGCAAAATTGTTTTTGTCAGCTGTGGTGTAGAAGGAGAAGCCAGCCCGCAACAATGGTTTTATGCAGGTCGCACCAAACGTAAATTAGCAACCGATAAAGGCGCTGTAGCTTTGGTAGAATTGTATAACAATGCGCAACTCCCTTGGATTTATTTGGTGGGCTATTTGCACACCGACCGTACCGGATTAGACAATAGTGCAGCCAACACTACCATCATTCCTCATTTATGGATGGGCGACTCGGGCGACGCACAAGCCACCGCTTGGAAAGCACAACCTACCGATCAGGCTACGTTGAACATTGTGGCAGGTGAACAAAAGAAATTTGATGTTTTCAATGTGGTGGGTATGGTAAAAGGCTCAGACCCTGAACTGTCTAAACAAATTGTAGCCTACACTGCCCATTACGACCACGTGGGCATAGGCCGCCCCGACGAAAAAGGGGACAGCATTTACAACGGTGCCCGCGACAATGCCATTGGCACTACGACCGTGCTTAGCTTGGCCGAAAATATGGCACAGTTTCCTGCCAAACGTTCAGGCTTATTTGTCTTTTTTACCGGTGAAGAAAAAGGACTGCTCGGCAGCACATGGTTTGTAGATCATTGCCCTATTCCGCTCAACCAAATCGTTTATTGTTTCAACAGCGATAACGCCGGCTACAACAGCACTGCCGTTTCGATGATTATGGGTCTTTTCCGCACCACTGCCGATGTTTATATCCAGAAAGCTTGCGAAGCCTTTGGGCTAAAGGCCATCGATGACCCTGCCCCCGAGCAAAATTTATTCGACCGTTCAGACAATGTTTCTTTTGCCAAAAAAGGCATTCCGGCACCTACTTATAGCTTAGGACTGACAGCCTTTGATGCTGAGATCGATAAGTTTTACCACCAGCCCGGCGACCAACCCGATAACTTGGACTACGATTATTTGTACAAATTTGGGGGTGCTTATATCTATACAGCCCGAATGATTGCCAACGCCGAACAAGCCCCTTTTTGGAAAGAAGGAGACAAGTACTACGAAGCCGGTGTCAAATTATATAACAAGTAAATAAAAGCGGTTTGACCCGTTATATAAACTTACATAGTCATTAGCACAAGCGGCTGATGACTATTTTATTTATTGCATTGCTTGTTAATTTATTGCATTGCTTGCTATACTTATTTTTTGTTGTAGTTTAGTAAAGCCTTTAGTCTAATTCAAATAAAAAACTTATGCTCTCTCAGCAAGATTCTGAACGTTTAGCCCAAATACAACAAGAGTTGAAAAACTTACAAAAGGTTTTTGTTCAATTCCAAAATAAGGCAGATTTATTGGCACACGAAGTAAGCCAAATCACCCAACGAGCCAATTTAACTACTACTACAAACTTGGAGAGTAAAACTGAAATATACGCCTCAACTGAGCAGGTTGAGCAGCCCATTACTCCGCCCAAACTACCCCAAGAAGAGTCAATAATTTCGCAAAACACCTTCGCCGATTATTTTCATACAACAGTAGAAAAAGAAGAAGAAGCCATCGCCCCACAAACACCGTTCAATTGGGAGGATTATATCGGAGGTAATATTTTGGGTAAAGTGGGGATGCTGCTACTGCTGATCAGCATAGGATTCTTTATCAACTATGCCATCGAAAATGAACTCATCGGCCCTGTGGGTAGGGTTGTTTTGGCCTACTCTGCCGGTAGTATATTGATAGGATTGGCTTATTGGCTGAAGCCTAAGTATTTGAACTACAGTGCTTTGCTGATGGGTGGAGGCTTGGCTACTGCCTATTTTACCACTTATTTTACATACCTTCTGTTTGGTTATTTTTCGCAAGGGCTGAGCTTTGGGCTTATGTTTCTGATAACTCTTTATGCAGTAATAGAAGCATTGCGTTACAACAAACAAGTCATTGGCCTTTTTGGCTTGGTGGCTGCCTATGCGATTCCCCTTTTTCTAAGCAATCAATCTGGCAACATCACTATCTTTTTCGCTTACATTTTGCTGATCAATGGGGGCATTTTATTTTTAGCTTTCCGCAAGAAATGGTATTTGCTTTATTACACGGCTTTCGCCTTTACTTGGCTTATCTTTTTAGGGTGGTTTAATGCTAAATACACTCCGGCAGACTTCAATACGGCGCTCAGTTTCAGCTTCTTATTTTTCTTTACCTTCTTTTTGCTATTGCTCATCAACCAACTACTGGCAGAAAAGCCCGAATCTTTTCTCTGGATAATAGCCAATGGGTTGATATTTTATGGCATTGGATTCGTACTGCATAGCCAAGCAGGCAAATTCGACATCCTTGCGCAAGACACAAAAAGCTTACCTGTTGTAGGCTTTACTCTGCTGAATAGTGTTTTTTATGCCGTCAGTGCCATCTATGTGTTTCTCCGCACACGCCAAACCAGCAACCTTTGGGGGGTTTTGGTATTACAAAGCCTATTCTTCTTCACCCTCGGTGTTCCCATTTATCTTAGCACACAAGCCACAATTACAGTTTGGGCATTAGAAGTTTTAGCCATTTTTGCCCTAAACCTAAAATTACAACAATTACTTTTCCATCAAACAGCCATTGTTTTGGCCTTGATACTACAAATAGTATTTTTTACCGCTATTAATTCGCACTATAGCAACTTTTCTGAAGTCAATAGTCAGGCATTGTTCCTCAACTCATTCTTTTTTACTTATTTTTTGATTGTACTAATCCTTTTTATCACTGCGCGAATCCCCAAACCAGAACAATTCACCCAAATTGATAACTTTTGGAAGGGCGAGTGGATATTTTGGTTGGCCATATTTTTCAGCTACTACATCGTGGTTGCAGAAATCAACTTTTACTATGAAAACCAAACCAAGCTTATCTACAACTCCATCTCCTTGAACGATAATGAAAAAATCAATGCAAGTAAATACCAATACACCGATGTGCTGAATAATTTTTCTAAGATTTGGAGATATTTAGCAATCGTAGTGCTTACTTTTCTTTATGCAGTAGTGTTGCAAGCCAAAACACCAATCAAAACCCCTCTCAGGTTGCTCAACTTTATTTTGGTAGGCCTGCTTGCACTATTCATCGTCATCTCTTCGTCCTTGTATGATTTACGCCAATATTATCTGAACTTCCTCATCAACTCGGCCAACTTCGAATTTCCTCCTACGCTGATGTACTGGGCAGTACGTATTTTAGTCTATGCAGCCTTAGCGGGATTAATAGGGTGGCAGTGGCGGCTTCATGTACAAGCCAAAAGTTTGTACAATACTCCCGAAGGCCGCACCCTCTTTTTATCTACTTTGATTTGGGTTTTGTGGATTTTATGCGACGAACTCCTAAGCATTGTCCTTTTCCGACATACGAGCAGCACAGAAGCGTTATTGGATGCACAAAAGCAAGTCGTAAAAATAGGATTTACAATTCTGTGGGTAGTTTATTCTTCTCTTTGCATTGCTTGGGGAATCTTCAAAAAACGCAAATTTTTCCGATTTGCAGGGTTTGGCATCTTTGCAATAGCATTCATCAAAATATTTATTTTCGATATCAGCTATGCCTCAACCCTAAGTAAAATAATCGTATTTTTCTCCGTAGCCTTACTGTTTTTGATTGTTTCGTTTGCTTACCAACGCTACAAAGATATTATCTTAGCACCCGATGAGTAAACAATCCTTAGCCGAAAATTTTAATCCTTTGAATATCAGTTTAGTAGTAGCCATGTCAATCAACGGGGTTATTGGTAGCGATAACCAACTACCTTGGCACTTGGCCGATGACCTCAAGTTTTTTAAAGCCCTTACTACAGGCCATACGGTATTGATGGGTCGTAAAACCTTCGATTCCATCGGCAAAGCGCTGCCCAACCGTCAAAACTTGGTACTCACCCGACAACCCGACCTGACGCTGCCCGGTGCTATTTGCTGTGCCAACTTACCCGAAGCCATCCAAATAGCTCGCCGTGCGCAAGAAACCGATTTATTTGTGATTGGGGGCGCAGAAATTTATCGGCTGGCTCTCCCCTTTGTCCATACTTTTTATATGACGAGAGTTTGGGTCGAAATCCCCGATTCAGAAGGGTTGGTTAGTTTTCCGCCCTACAATACCGAAGAATGGCAAGAAACGAAAAGGCTTAATTTTAGCGCCAATGCTCAAAATGACTATGCTTTCGACATTTTTACATTTCAGCGTAAAACCAAGCCCATCGAATGGATGGAAAATTAAAGTATAAGGCTTTTTATTTAGTTACCGGCTTTTCTTGGTAGCCTTTCAAGAAGCTAAAGATAGTACCATCTGCTGTTTCCAATTCTAAAAAATCGCCATTCAATAGCCTGTATTGGGTGGCATTGGTATAAGCAAAAGATACATTGTCGCAACAGGCCTGAGTGCAGATTGCTTCATAAGGCTTTGGGAAAGAAATGCTTTGATCGTCCACTATTTTGTATTCAGTGGTGCAGGTGTTTACATCCATATTGTATGAAAATTGGTTATTTGCCAAGAAATTGGCATAAAACAACCGATTGCCTTGGTTGAGCATAGCCTGCGAATAATCTTGTGTGGTGGAGCCCTGTGTAATACTCAGCAATTGCCACGTCCCTACAATAGGGTGCGCTTCTTGCAGTTGCCCAATTTGTTGAGAGTCTGATTGCGCCAACGCCCCAAGAGGCATCATAGAAACGATAAGTAGTAGTAATGGCCAGTGATATTTTTTCATAGTGTAATGATGGTTTTGTAAAAAATACGCATAAAATTACTGTAAATTTTCAGTTGTTTTATCTCTTATACTTATTCTATGGCACAACGTTACATCATTGCTTTAGACCAAGGCACTACCAGCTCAAGGGCTTTATTGCTCAATGCGCAAGGCGAAACTTGTGCTGTGGCGCAGCACGAGTTCACACAATATTTCCCACAATCGGGCTGGGTGGAGCACGACCCCAAAGAAATTTGGGATAGCCAGTGGCGCGTGCTTCAGCAAATTATACAATCTCAAGCATTACAACCTGCTCAAATCGCCGCCATTGGCATTACCAACCAACGCGAAACAACCGTGGTTTGGCATCGGGAAACCGGCGAACCCATTTACCCGGCCATCGTATGGCAAGATAAACGCACGGCGGCTTTGTGCGACCAACTCAAAACCGACGGGATGACCCCTTATGTCCGAAAAACAACCGGATTGGTCATCGATGCCTATTTTTCTGCTACCAAAATACGTTGGATTTTAGACAATGTGCCGCAAGCCCGTAGCTGGGCCGATGCCGGGAAATTGGCCTTCGGAACGGTCGATAGCTGGCTTATTTGGCAACTTACCGCAGGCAAAGTACACGCCACCGATTATACCAACGCCTCGCGCACGATGCTGTTCGACATTCAAAAATTATCCTGGGACAGTCAGCTGTTAGACGCACTTCAAATTCCTGTTTCTATGATGCCGCAAGTAAAACCTTCGATGGCTGCGTATGGCGAATGGACTTATGAGGGAGTGCCGATCCCCATCAGTGGGGTAGCAGGCGACCAACAAGCCGCCCTTTTTGGGCAGTTGTGCTGGCAGCCAGGCACCGCCAAAAACACCTATGGCACCGGCTGTTTCATGCTGATGAACATCGGCGACACCATACGCTACTCCAATAACGGCTTGATTACTACTTTGGCTTGCAGCATTTCGCCTCAGCCGGTCTATGCTTTAGAAGGTAGTATTTTCATAGGCGGGGCCGCCATTCAATGGCTGCGCGATGGCCTCAAACTCATCGACAAAGCCCAAGATTCGGCCTACTTTGCCCAACAAGCCAATCCCGAGCACGGTGTGGTGGTAGTGCCTGCTTTTGCAGGATTGGGCGCCCCGCACTGGGATATGTATGCCCGTGGGGGTGTTTTTGGCCTTACCCGCGACTCAGGCAAAAACGAGCTTATTCGGGCTACTTTGGAAGCCATCGCTTACCAAACCCAAGAGGTGCTGGCCGCGATGCAGCAAGATGCCCAGCAACCCATCCAAACCTTGAAAGTGGACGGCGGGGCTGCTGCCAATAATTTCTTAATGCAGTTTCAAGCCGATGTACTGCAAACCACTGTAGAGCGCCCACAAAACGTAGAATCTACTGCCTTAGGGGCTGCCTACTTGGCAGGCTTGGGCATAGGACTTTGGCAACCCGACGATATTGGCCGCTTCCGAGCCATCGACCAAGTATTCGTCCCTCAAATGACTTTAGAAAAAAGAGAACAGCTTTTAACGCGATGGAAAAAAGCTGTTCAAAGAAGTATGCAGTGGGAAGCGTAAAGGCTGCTTAATAAGATGAATGTTGGGCTTGCTTGGTGAACAATCCCTCATTCAAAACATTGAGTGCGTAGTTTTTGTGGCTCGAAGGCAACAACAAAGAAATATTGTGCGCGCTACCACCGATAGAAACCATCCGCACAGGTAGCTCTTCTACCGCTTTTAATACCTTCGCGGTAAGGCCTTGGGCTTGGCTGAGCTGGTTGCCAACCAAACAAATAATGGTTTGGTCTGTGTCGATTTCTACTACCCCTAATTTTTCCAATTCTTGGCAAATGGCTTCCAAGTGCTTGTCTTGGTCGATGGTAAGCGAAACAGCCACCTCAGAAGTAGTAATCATATCGATGGGCGTTTTGTACGACTCGAATATTTCGAAAATTCTGCGCAAAAACCCATACGCAAGCAACATCCGGCTCGACCGGATTTTAATAGCCGTTATGCCATCTTTGGCTGCAATAGACTTGATAATGCCCTTATTTTGAACAGCATTGTGAATGATAGTGCCTTGGGCTTCGGGCTGCATCGTGTTCAGTAGCCTTACGGGAATATTATACTTTTGAGCAGGCAATATGGTAGCAGGGTGAAGGATTTTGGCTCCAAAATAAGCCAACTCAGCAGCTTCGTCGAAACTTAGCTCGGCTATCGGAAAAGTATTTTTGACAATACGCGGATCGTTGTTGTGCATCCCATCAATATCAGTCCAAATTTGAACTTCTTGGGCACGCAAGGCAGCTCCTACCAGCGAGGCGGTGTAGTCGCTCCCCCCTCGTTTGAGATTATCTACTTCGCCTTGGGCATTGCGGCAAATATAGCCTTGTGTAATCCAAAGCTGTGTGTGGGGTGTTTTTTGCATTACCACTTGCAAATGCTGCTCTATGTGTTCTAAAACAGGTTCTTCGTTTTCATCGATTTTCATAAACGACAGCGCATCTAACAACACAGCTTCTCTGCCTACTTCTTGGGCATAAAAACTGAACAAATGTGTTGAAAGAATTTCGCCTTCAGCCAAAAGTATTCGTTCCTGAGTAATCCCAAACGATTTTGTTTCTACGGTTGCCCGGATTTTGCCGAACTCTTGTGTCAAAAAAGTTTGCGCTTTTTCAAGCGAATGAGGTTGGGCATACAATTGGGAGGCAAAATTGCGGTGCAAAGTTTCTAAATCGCCTACTTTGGCCAAAGCCTGTGTCAGTTCGCCATTGGTAGCCAAAGCACTTATTTCAACCAGTGCATTGGTTACGCCGGTAATGGCTGATAACACCAAAAAAACAGGCTCTTTGGGAGGACAGAGTTGCTCTACAGATCGCATCCTTTCCGGCTTTCCTACCGATGTCCCTCCGAACTTGAGTACTTTCATAGATGTAAGACAAGTAATTTTAAAATAAAAATAAAAACAATGAATGAGTGCAAAATAACTACACAGGTATCTAAAAGCAATTGTACGCAAGCAATGTTTAGAAAACAGACTAATTTATAAGTGTATTTTGATGTAACATTTTTACATCGCGATACGTGGGTAAAATGATTGGCTTATTTTTTAAATTAATCCTAACTATTTAGATATGCTTTGCTTAAATAAAGCAGAATATCCAGCGCACAAATCTATGAAATTTTTGATTGTACTATTACTTGTGTTACTTCCCATAAAGCAGATGATGGCACAAACAGGGCCGGGTGGTATATTAAGCACCGGCGGCACAACAGCCTTGGCGCTCTGGCTGGATGTAAACACGAATGTGAGCGTTTCAGGCATCAATATTACGTCTTGGACCGACTTGTCGGGCTATGGAAATAATGCTGTGCCACCGGCCACCATCAATCAACCCTCTCGCATTAACAATACTTTGAATGGATTTCCAGTAGCCCGTTTTGATGGTACCAACACGTATTTAGATGCAGGCAATAATGCCTCCCTAAGTATGACCCAGTGGTCGTTTTTTCTGGTGGGAAGGGTAAATACGAATAAAAACTACAATTATTTTTTTGGCAAAGGGAACGATGCCCAAGAAAATTATGAGTTTTTGACCTATAACAACCCTTTCATGCACACTCCCATTTACTTTACTACTACTGCGAGAAGTTGGTTAGACACCCCCAACCCTACAGCAGCTATTAATGCCTATTCGGTTTGGCAATACGACTATAGTGCAGCAGGCGGGCGAGCCATCTACTTGAATGGAGCAAGCATTGCCACTGATGCGGAAAATCGTACTCCCCAAACCAACGCCCTTACGATGTGGATTGGCAATGAAAGATCAACCACCGGTAGGGTTCTTAATGGAGATATTGCCGAGTTGATTATGTATAACAGTCGTGTTAACAGCGCACAAAGGATTATTATCTGGAATTATTTAGCTGCCAAATATGGCCTTACACTTGCTTCCAACGACCTTTATACGATGGATGACCCAGCTAATGGGAACTATGACTTCGACGTGGCCGGCATTGGGCGTGAAGATGCTTCCAACATTCAATCAAGCTCCAGAGGAACAGGCCTTGTTTGGGTGCAGAATGCCAGTGGTTTAGGAAATAATAAATATCTTTTTTGGGGGCACGACAATGGCACTTTACCGGCCACCAACACCACCGATGTTCCCGCTGGCGTGCAGGCTCGTTCGCAACGGGTGTGGCGGTTTCAAAACATAGGCAATGTGGGCAATTTTGATTTACGCATTGATTTATCTGGCTTAGGGCTCATTACAGCGAGCGACCTACGCTTACTGGTGGACGACAACAACGATGGTGTTTTCTCGAACGATACCCCCATTAGTGGCGCTACCCTCGTGAGCGGCAACATTTATCAGTTTGCCAATGTCAACCCAGGGAGGCTGTCCGAAAAGTATTTT
>DMHB01000016.1:0-2085 GCA_003449595.1 Microscillaceae bacterium
GTTTGCAATAGACGAAAACCTGTTGCAATCACTCCGCGAAAAGGTGGCACAAGAAGCAGAAATAGAGCATACTTTCTTGGTGCAATGGGTTGATAAAAACGGGATAGTTTATGCCGAGATTGACCGACTATGCTACATAGCGCAAAAATCGTTTTATGAAGCCAAAATGGCGCAGCGCCAAAAAGAAAAACAACAGGTCAGTCTTTCCCTTGATAACAGTTAGTTTTTCGCCGCGTATCGATTACTTGGACAATTTTCCACCCTTGGGCTGTTTTGCAAAGTTGAAAAGCATCGACCCCGCAATGAGAAAATACCCCATCCACATAAAAACTATACGTTGACCACACCGAAGCAAGGTTGTCATCCACAGAAATTTCGTAGGTGGTCAATTCTTCCTTAAATCGACCAGCTTGAAGCGAGCCAATGGTCTTCACAAAATCGGCAATGACAGTAGTTTGTAACACTGGGTTGCCTGATGCATCGTTGGCAGCTGTAAACAAGCGTGCCGAAGGATGAAAAACCCGTGCGGCTTTGCTGCTGTCGGCTTCCCACATCGCTACAAAAAGTTGATCGACTACTTGGCGGACCGCTTGCTCTTCGGCGGTGAGTTGTGCATACACACCCAAAGGGAGTATCAAGAAAAAAACAAGGCTGAAGCGTTGAAATATTTGTTGTAACATAAGATTTGTATAGTTTATGGAGGCTAATTTACTGAAAATACCTGTTGTAAAGTAGTTATACAACCCTTGTGGGAGGTTTTTCTTGGCAAATATTGATCCGCACTGCCGGGTTTTGTAACATTTTATACACACAGTACAGTATTCACTAAAACCTGGCTTCTCTTTATTATGTCCGTAAAGTTGGAAAAAGTATGTGTGAAATAAAAATATCAAAAATAAACTACCGTCAAAACCCATTTGAACCAAATGAAATAAAGCTTAACCCTTTTTCCAAAAAATAAAATACTCTGTAAAGCATTTTGAATGCAAAGAAATAGCGATTAAATTCGTACAAAACAATAGTTTAAAATCCCTTCTCTACAAATCTAATCTCGCGCACTTATGCATGTTTCAACTCACATCAGCGCCAAAGTTGCCCTCTTACTGCTGGCTATCGGACTGCTTTTCCAAGCACCCTCTTATGCGCAAAACCGCCAATCGACTACTTCTGAGCTAAGCCGCGAGCAAGTGGCTCAGCCTACCGACAAGTATTTTGAAATTGCCAAAAACTTAGACATTCTGGCTACCCTTTTCAAAGAAGTCAATGCGTACTATGTGGATGAGGTAAACCCCAATTCATTGATGAAAACCGGTATCGACGCGATGCTCAAATCGCTCGACCCTTACACCAATTATATCCCTGAAGACGAAATAGAAGACTACCGCACCATGACCACCGGCCAATATGGCGGCATTGGTGCGCTGGTTGGCACTCGCGAGGGGCGTTCTATTGTGCTAATGCCCTACGAAGGCTATCCGGCCTATGAAGCAGGGCTGCAAATTGGCGATGAAATTTTGTCTATCGATGGCATCGAAATCAAAGGGAAAGCCTCGGGCGATGTCAGTAAATTATTGAAAGGTCAAGCCAATACTGTCCTTTCGCTCAATATTTTACGCTATGGCGAAACCACCCCACGCACGATTACCCTCAACCGCAAGAACGTGAAAATCAACAATGTGCCCTATTATGCTATGCTCAACGCAGAGGTGGGTTATATTGTGCTCAGCGACTTTACTTTCGGAGCTGCTAACGAGGTGCAAACTGCTTTTGAACAACTCAAAACCCAGGGTGCCAAAAAAGTAGTGTTAGACCTCCGCGGCAACCCGGGTGGCTTGTTGAATGAGGCCATCAACATCTGCAACCTTTTCATCCCTCGCAATGCTGATGTGGTGAGTACCAAAGGCAAAATCCAAGAATGGAATAAGATTTACAAAGCCCAAAACAACCCCATCGACACCGAAACACCTTTGATTGTGCTCATCAATGGCAGAAGTGCTTCGGCCTCCGAAATTGTTTCAGGTGTGATTCAAGACTATGATCGGGGGGTGTTGATTGGTCAGCGTTCGTTTGGTAAAGGCTTGGTGC
>DMHB01000016.1:2401-2655 GCA_003449595.1 Microscillaceae bacterium
TCGTTTGGTAAAGGCTTGGTGCAAACCACGCGCCCTTTGTCATACAACTCACAACTCAAGGTTACTACGGCCAAGTACTACATCCCCAGTGGGCGTTGCATCCAAGCCATCGATTATAGCACCAAAGACGAAGACGGCAAAGCGGGCAAATTTCCCGATTCATTGAAAAAAGCTTTCAAAACCAAAGTATATGGCCGCACTGTGTACGACGGAAACGGCCTGGAGCCAGATATTATCCTTCCGGCTAAATCCTA
>DMHB01000016.1:3002-3241 GCA_003449595.1 Microscillaceae bacterium
ACAGCTATCGTAAATAGTTTACGCTCCAAGAATTTGATTTTTGAGTATGCCTGCGAATACAAACTCAAACACCCTTCGCTCAATGCCGATGCGCGAACCTTTGCCCTGAGCGATACAGAATACCAAGAATTCATAGCTTGGCTTAGCAACAAAGAGTACGATTATACTACTGAGGTTGAAAAATCGCTGCTTACCTTGGAAGAAAATGCCAAAAAAGAACAATACTACGACAGCATCAA
>DMHB01000309.1 GCA_003449595.1 Microscillaceae bacterium
GAGTCATCTTGCATGACATACTTGGATTTTTCAAGAATTAAGTCGCGAATCATCGAAAAAGAAGCACTGTACATCAAATAAGAGGCAGATTTGAGGTAAGTAGTAGTGATATTGAGGTTTTTCAAGAAAGTGTATAAATCAGTTCGTTGGTTTAGACCTCCCAACCCTGCATAGGTATCGTTAGAGAGGTTTACCCCAAAATAATACAGCGTCTTGCGCTTGTCGCTTCCTGGTGCTTGGAAATCGAGCCTGGTGCCATAGTAGGTATTGTCTTTAGCTCCAGCATCGACTTTTATTTCGGCAGCAGGCACTATTTTGCCTTCTGGGTTGATGGCAACTTTTTCGTAGTAAAGGATTTTGTGATCGGTGCGCGCCATGAAAAGCATCAACACCGGCAATGTGCCATCAACCGTAGCTACATTTTTGCCGGTGAGGTCAACTTGCATCGCTAAGGTGCGGAAGAAGCTATAATTGAGAATGGCAAAAAGGCTGTTTTGAATCCCATTGAGATAAGCGCCTAAACCGGCTTGTTTGATTTTTTCTATATCGGGCATTGTGCCAATGGGTTCTAAACCAATCATTACGATTTCATCGACACTGGGGAAAAAAGTAGAAGCGTGTAGGAAATCGGGGCCGCTAAATGGATAAAAAAGGAGACCACCGGCTTTGGTAGTGGCCTGTAGCTCGTCGTCGCGCCATTTGACCAAAGTAGGCCAACGCTCTTCCAAAATTTTTTTCCATTGTGCATTGGTATTGTTAGAATAAGTAATCCAAACCGGCTCTTGCTCTAAAGTAGCCAACGTGGTGCCTTCGTCACCCTTCATTCCGGCGATGAAATGGGCAATATCGTCAAATTTGCGATCAGTAGGGCGAGATGGTGGTTTGACCTCTTTCTTTTCATCTTTGTTTGCTTTGTTTTTGTCAACATTGGCTTGCGATTGGCCACCACCACAAGACTGAAGCGATAGACTAACAGCAATAACAATCGATAAAAATAAAAATGTACGTAGTTTTTGTGTCATAAATAAAAATATTGAGAGTAACTTGTCAAAATGCTAATTAGGAAATAGTATTAAGATTTTTTGCTTTTTCTTTTAGCCAAAACGAGGTTCGAGTCGCCTTTTTTATACTGATAACCAATGCCAAAAGGTAATTCTTTGACAGGGTAAGTTCGCTTGCGGTAAGCATCGTCCATATCTTTCTGAACGTGGGTGCTGAACAAAGGAATTGGCCCGGCATAGCGCCCAAATAAAGTAAGGTCGAAATGGCCTCCTTCTGTCAGTTTGGCAAATGGCAGCCCCGAATCATCTTGCAGTATAAACCGGCTACGATCCACAATCAAGCTACGCACTACATTGAAATAAGGTCGGTGCAATTGGTAGGAAGCCGATTTGAGATAGGTGGTAGTAATGTTCAATTGTTTGAGGTATTTGCTCAAGTCGGTGCGCTCTTGCAAACTGCCAAGACCAACATAAGGTGCTGTGTCTGAAAGATTTACCCCAAAATAATATAGAATCTGTCGCTTGCCTTCTGCCCCTTGGCGGAAGTCGATTTTGGTGGCATAGTAAGTTTTGTCTTTCTTATTTTTCTCGGTATTCTCGGTGGCCGAGACCAACTTCCCGTCCTCGGTAAGCGCCACCCGCTCGTAGTAAAGCACCTCGCAGTTGGTACGCGCCAAAAACAAGAGCAGAACAGGCAGTGTGCCATCGATTTCGGCGTTGACTTTGCCGGTAAACTCGGTTTGCATTTGTACCGTTTGGAAAAAACTCTGCCCTAAAATGCTTTCCAGCGTTTTCTGCAAGGCATTGAAATAAGCCCCCATTCCGGCTTTGCTTATTTTTTCGAGGTCAGGCATTTTGCCAATCGGCTCTAAGCCCATCATCACGATGGTGTCGGCATTGGGGAAAAACGTAACTGCGTGCAGCACGTCGGGGCCGCTAAAGGGATAAAAAAGGAGGCCACCGGCCTGGTTCACCTCTTGAAGCGCACTATCGCGCCAGTTTTGCATCACCTTGAGTTTCTCTTCTCCAATTTTAGCCCATTGGGTGTTGGCTATTTCGGCATATTTTGCCCATTCGGCATTCGACTCGAAGGTATTCCAAGTGCCTTGTTGCCCTGCGCTGATACCTGCCAGAAACTTGGCCAAATCGCCAATTTTTTTGTCCTTAGGGCCATTATCTACTTTGGGTAGCTGCTTTTTTGCATCCGTTTGGCCTTTCTGATTGGCCGATTTTTCTTGACATTGTGTAAGCCCTCCGATACACAACGCAAGTAACACACAGAGCGCTAAATAAGCACGAAATAATGAATTAAGCATATTCGTTGATAGTTTAGAAAAAACTGTATGGTTTAGGCATCGAGGCGTTGCCCCACAAACTGGAAATATTCCCAAACCCCCAGGTAGCCTTTGCCTACTCGGTGAAAAACCGGGCGAAACATTTGCTTCAATACAGGCAGTAAGTGCCCGTCTAACCTTACGTGGTTGGCACGCATAAATTTCTTGTAATAGCGCACGGGTGTATCGTGAAAATCGGCCACCACAATGACCCCACCCGGTTTGAGATCGGCCTGGGCTTGTTCGAGTAGATCTTGCCATTGTGGGTTGATCATCGTCAGGGCATACGAAAAGTGAATAAGATCATAGCGTTCGCTATGAGCCGGATTTTTTTCGTAAGGCTGATGTACCAAAGACACCTTATCGCCGAAAGGCTTTAGGCGCTTGGCGGCTTGGGCAAGCATATCTTCCGACACATCGAGGGCGGTAATGTGTGCATTAGGAAACAAACGCGCCATTTTTGCTGAATTGACCCCGGTGCCACAACCTACGTCTAAAATTGAAATGGCGGCTTGTCTGTCGAAGGGTACGTGTTTCCACACCGAAAACCTGCCGAATAAAAACAGCCAACGGGTAAGGTCATAGATTTTAGCCTGTACCTTGTAGTAGTTTTTCATATCGGCCTGCTGGGCATCTTTGTTGGTCGAAAGTCTGTCTTTCATAAAATATTCAAAGTAAGTTGAGGAAGGTTAAATATGTAGAATCAATATGAATGACTGATTATTTGACTGTGGCAAAATATACGCTCCCGTAAGTTCCTACACGGTCTTGTTTGTGTAGCTTCGCGGTTTGTACTTGATCAAATTGCAAGGCTTCTTTTACAAATTCAGGAAAAAAATCGACCTCCAAAGCAGCCGAACGAAGTAAGATTTTAGTGCCGGGACGGCTATTTTGCAAAATCAAACGCCATTCTTCTTCCAAAGCGGCTACATCGTGAGCGGCAAGCCAATCTTGGTGGTCGAGCAATACATAATGCGAATATTGCGCCGGGTGATCTTTCAAAAACTGGCTCATCGTGGTTGTATATTGATGAATTTGCCCGCTGCGCGCCTTCAGTGTTTCAAAGTTATCGGCTAACAAATAATTGGGGCAGCAAGTAGGCGTGTATCGCCCTGTGATATACAAACGCCAGAAGTAATTGTCTTTCAGCGAAAGCTGCGTAAACACTTGGCGGAGACAATCTTTTACAAACCCGGCTACTTTTTCGTCGGGATATTTGTCGATGATAAGTTGTCGCTGTGGACGAGGCACCCCCAACATAGACATCGTTAGGTGTCGGTTGATGACCCAGCGCAGAAAATAGTTGATCAGTTTGGGTTCGAGGGCATAATACAATTGGTGTTGGGCTTCGATGGTGGGCGCTTCTAAGAGTTCAAAAATTTGGCGGTGCAATTTGGGCCTGGTGCGCATATAATTGTAGAAAAACCACGCAAACAAGCCCGAAGTGCCATAGAAATAAAAGCTTTTGCGCAAGCCTTTGCCTGAAAAGGCTTTGATCTTATTATCCCAAATCTGCTGTGCATATTCGGGAAGTGCTTGGCGCAACTGGTTTTGGTATTTTTCTGCTGCTTGCGGATGTTTTCCGTTTCCAAAAAATTCGTAGAAATCTTGGAAGGACAACTGCCTGAATCCGGCTATTTTGAGTGCTAACAACGCATTTTGGCGCGGGTTTACATCGATGCAATGGATGCCGGCAGGGTTGTCGAGCAAATAATCTAAGGCATTGCACCCGGCGCTTGTAATCATGACAATTTGGCTATCGGCCTGAATTTGCATCATTTCCCTGTCGCAGCGCGGGTCTTCCCAGCAAGTATTATAGATGAGGTTGTTGCCGTGAATATTGTTAAAAACGCGATCACGAACGTTATTGAGCGTCTTGTTAAGTTTGAACATAAAATTGACGAAGCAAATGAAAATTTGCCAAAATTAAAGAAACAAATGCAGATTTTACATTGTACCCTTAAAAACCATAACAAAGTAAAAAAACAAACCAATTGCACCCTCGATAACTAAACTTTACCAGCCAAAAGACCTCTAAGAGTAAATATTAACAAACCAACCGTTGGAACAATTATGCGCCTTTTGATACCTACGCTTTCTTATTTTGCCTTGGCAATGCTCTTATTGGCTTGTGCCAAAGTGATGGTGCAATATGACAAAAGTGCTGATTTTACCACTTTTAAGACATTTTCGTTTCTAAAACCTGAGGTGAAAAATGGTAAAAACCCATTGTATCAAAATCCCCTCTTGTTGAAAAACACTCAACAGGAAATCAGCCAACAATTGAATGCAAAAGGAATGCAGGAAGTCAAAACCAAGCCCGATGTATATATCAAAATCCATACTTTTGTTGAAAAAAAAACCTTGAAAGTTGCATCCGCAGCACCTCGTTACGGGTATTATGGCGGACGTGGCTACGGTTCTTATAGTATGCGCGGCGGCGTTCAAACCATCCGTTACAACGAAGGAACCCTGATTATTGACGTGCTCAATGGAAAAGATAAAGACGATTTGCTGTGGCGAGGTTCAATCAAAAGCGATGTGGACAATGTGCAACGACTTGAGCAAAAGCTGCGCCGCGGGGTTGACCTCATTTTTAAAAAATATCCTTCCTAAACCTCTTTCACCCACAGCCAAACCAATTCGGTTTTTTGCTTGTTTACCAAACAGAATACGCTTATTTTTACATTCTTAAACATTTCAATACTTATGCAAGCCACTCAATCACACAATATTTATATTTACACAGAAGCCAACCCCAACCCCAACTCACTCAAGTTTGTGGTTGATTATATGCTGCTCCCCGAAGGCGTAACCTTCGATTTTCCTGACAAGGCCTCAGCTGCAGAATCGCCGCTGGCGCAACTCATTTTCGAGCAATTTGGCTTTGTGCAACGTATTTTCTTGATGAGCAATTTTATTACGGTTACCAAAGACGAAGCAACCGATTGGCACGAAGTAGCCGGGGAAGTGAAAGATTTTATCAAGGCTTATTTAATGGAAGGCAAACCCTTGTTAACCAAAGACTTGGTGAACCGCTACGAACAATCTTTGAACGAAAGCGATGCCCAAGACACCGAAACCGTAAAGAAAATCAAAGGAATTTTGAATGAATATGTGCGTCCGGCAGTAGAAAGCGACGGCGGCGCTATCAATTTCCACTCTTTCGAGGATGGTATTGTCAAAGTATTATTGCAAGGCTCTTGCAGCGGTTGCCCTTCTTCGACTATCACCCTGAAAGCCGGCATCGAAAATTTGCTAAAGCGGATGCTCCCCGACGAGGTAAAAGAAGTAGTAGCCGAAGGCATCTAATTCTTGTCTTACATTAATCATCAGAACGCCTCTATTTTGAATTGGAACCTATATCTGAAACCCTTCGAAAACCACCTCCGCTTAGAGCGAGGCTTGGCTCACCATTCAATAGAGGCGTACTTACGTGATATTCAGAAGTTGATTCAATTTCTGACAGAATTATCGTCGGAAGATCAACCTTTACAACCCGCTGATATTGGTACAAAACACCTGCAAAATTTTATCATAGCACTTGGCAAAGCCGGTGTAGCCGAAACTTCGCAAGCACGGATTTTATCAGGCATAAAAAGTTTTTTCAAGTTTCTTTTTGAAGAAGAAATCCTCGAAGACGACCCAAGCGCGCAGCTTAATACCCCACGCATTGCCCGCAAGTTGCCCGATATTTTGGAAGTAACCGAGATAGACCAAATGCTATCAATTATAGACCTTTCAAAAGCCGAGGGTGCGCGTAACCGAGCCATTTTAGAGATTTTATACAGTTCGGGACTCCGTGTTTCTGAACTTATAGAACTGAAAATCAGTAACTTATACTTAGACATTGGCTTTCTTAAAATCACCGGCAAGGGCAATAAAGAACGTTTCACCCCTATTGGAGAAGAAGCCAAACATTATTTACAGATATATCTGGAGCATATCCGTCCGAAATATCCGGTGAAGCCTAAGTTTGAAGACCACGTTTTTTTGAACCGTAGTGGTGCCAAACTATCTCGTATTATGATTTTTATGATCATCAAAAGCTTGGCTGCACAGGCAGGTATTCTCAAAAATATCAGTCCACATACGCTGCGCCACTCGTTTGCCACCCACCTGCTGGAAGGAGGAGCCGACCTGCGCGCCATACAACAAATGCTGGGGCACGAATCTATCACTACTACCGAAATATACACGCATTTAGATACCGCCCACCTCCGCCAAGTGTTGGTCGATTTCCACCCAAGAAGAACCGTGGCAGCTTCGCCCAAGCCAGACCCCGGCCTCGATAGCAATTCCTAAGCTGGTTTTGTATGACACCGCAGTATTATATGCAACTGGCGCTGCAATTGGCACAACAGGCTGCCGAAGAAGGTGAAATTCCGGTAGGTGCTGTCATTGTATCGCCACAGCAACAATTATTGGCCAAAGCCTATAACCAAACCGAGCGCCTGCAAGACCCCACTGCCCACGCCGAAATACTGGCCATTACGGCTGCTTGCCAAGCGTTGGGCGCTAAGTATTTGAAACAGTGCTCCTTGTATGTAACCTTGGAGCCTTGCGTGATGTGTGCCGGGGCTATTTTTTGGGCACAAATTGGCACCTTGGTTTGGGGCGCAAGCGACGAAAAAAGAGGCTTTTCAATGTTCGAGCCAACTCTTGTGCATCCTAAAACCCAATTGATGCACGGTGTCTTGGCCGAAGAGTGTAAAGGTTTATTACAAGATTTTTTCAGAAAGCTTCGCTAAAATCATTGATTATCAAGTAAATACGAAATATTCGGCTATTTAAAATCACACATCGAAAAGTTTAAATAACTTTAGCCTCTTAAACTATCATCATCAAACGATTTACTCAATGAAAAAAGCATCCTACCTCTTTCTCCCCTTGCTTTGGGTCGGCTTGTTGGTTGCCCAAGCGCAAGACGATAAACAAATCACAGAGAAAACCTTCTCCAAAGAAAAATTAGAAAAACATATCCGTTTTATTGCTTCCGACGAGCTAATGGGGCGCGATACCCCCTCCGAAGGGCAAGAAAAAGCTGCTCAATATTTGATAGCCCAACTCAAAGC
>DMHB01000105.1 GCA_003449595.1 Microscillaceae bacterium
TTAGTAGAAGAGGAAGCATCTAACCCCCCTTGCAATGTAATAGTTGCATCTCCCAAGTTCCAAGTACCACCTTGGTTAACCACTGCATCTTTTGTAATGGAAATGGTTCGGCTTGCTCCTGATTGTATGGTTAAGGTTTTATCTGCACCTGTATTACGCTCATTAATGGTTAAAGAGCCATCAATGACAACATTTACATCTTGCACACAATTACGGGCTGCACTTCGCGGAATGATGACATTGGTACGGGTAAAGGTACTGACACCTGGTATCAGTCTATCTAAATTGTTGGCAGTTCCGCCATTATCACCCACTCGTGCAGGGTCTGAGTCATTAGGCACATCCCAGTTTTGCCAATTATTCCAAGAAGTACTAACGCTTCCGTTCCATCGAGCTAATGGTGCATTTTGCCAAACAATACGGGCATCCACTGCGCCTGTGCTGCTGCCAGCGTCGTCGTCATTGTCCTCTCCGAAAATTCCTCCAATAGTTCCTTTACTATCCACAAAAGTAACCACACGTGGTAAAAGGTTATTCTTACTGATACAACTTCTATTTTGATCTGACCTTCCATTAAATTCAGCATTGTAGATGGTAAAACTCCTTGTAGTAACCGTGCTTGACCCAAAATCGACCGCTCTATCAGTATCAATTGTTAGATTCACATTGCCATTGGTTGAATTAAAAACACAATCACTAAAAGCATCCCCGATTGCCGGGCTAGCTCCGCCTACACTGGTTTGCACCATGATAGCTCCCGGATAAATTTTTAGACCTCCTTCATTGTAAGCACCACCAGGATTGGTTGGATAGTTTGCATCCGTAGGTGTGCTGGTTGTGATTGAATAACCAATGGTATTTCCACTACCTGTATTATTAGGAGTTAAAAAGTTGAAAGTTGTAAAGCGAGCCGAAATAAATCCACCGCTATATACGGCGATTCTTGTGCGACCACCGATGCGACTATCCCTATCAAAAGAAATAGGTAATGCCGGAGTACCACTGAAATCGGCACGCCCTCCTCTTCTTACCCTTAAAATGCACCCAAATGCCAACTCACCAGAACTAGTGGCGCCGCTTGAAGAAGCCATTACCAAGTTAGACCCGGCTGCTACTTCAAATACACCGGAAAAATCCGGATTAGGATTGGCTACATTTCCTAATGATAATACATTAATTTCATCACTGGATTGATCGCCAAAGATAAGCCTACGGCCATTGAGACTAAAAATGCCCGCAAAAATATTTAAATCTCCTAAAATACGCACATTGCTACCGCCCCCTATGCTAACAGTTGAACCATTGGGTTTAAATATATATACATTGGGCAATACGATTCCTGAACCTTGGTTCGGGATATTATTGTAGTCTCGAAGTTGAATACCGCCCGACAAAGGCCCATTGATATTTTGCCCTACAGTACCGTTGAAGACTACGATAGGGTTGTTAGTAGTAGCTGCTGAAATGGCAGCTGGATTAAATAAGTTATCTACCGGCCCAATGTAAAAGCCACGACGTTGTCCGACTGTTTGAGAGGGTTCTTGCACATTATTGTCGGTCAAGGTGCCGCCTATATGCAAACAAATACTGTCTCGTGGAGTGCCTGTAAATAAATCCAAAGAAGCCCCGTTGTATGAAGGTGCTCCAAAGTTGGCATCTGAAATGGTAATATCTCCTCTAATGTTGATATCGGGTGCAGGAACGATCCACGCCCTCCCCCTTGGATTGGTGGTAGTATTATCATATACCCTGAAATCATTGGGATCGACGGGGGCAATGTTCAAGGCACGGCCACCGATACTGGTATTCCTCACATTATTTACAATAACAGTACCTCTACTGATTTCCAGTTTTCCAGAGCCAACCAGATAAAGTGCGTTACGCGGATCAATAATCGTATTGCCATCAAAATCATTGACACCATCGCCTACAATACCAGAAAGAAAGGGAAGAAAAACATTGGTAGTGCTAAGTGTCCAATTAGGGTGAGTACCACCCGGGATACCACTGTTTTGAATAGTTGCTAAATTCTTGTCAACCAAAATATTATCAAATGCGCCTGTTTTTAAAATTGTAAATGGTGTACCAATCAGATAACTATAAGCAAAACCGGCTCTGGCCGATATATCTTCTGACTCAAAGGTGTTTCTGGTGCGATTGTGTAAAGGAGCTGTATTGGAAGCCCAAACGAGGGCATTGGTATTAGAAGTGAATCGCACATTCATAAACGTAGCCGTTATTTGACGCTTTGCCAAAGCACCTTCATTGGCGAAATGTCTTCCAATTCGAATTTCATTAGTATTGTCACGCACAATAAATGACCCGCCCGGATTACCGCCTTGTATCCATAAATCTCTACCGATTTCAACTATCTTAGCTTCTGAAAAATAATAGCCACCATTTCTTATAATTAAATCTTGGCCAATGGTCAACGGCCCCCCGATGTCGGCTAAACTTGACCTATTATATACTGCTGCATTACTTTGTATGACTAAAACCCTACATTGTGGTGTAAATAAATTAATAGCATCTATAAAACAGGTATTTGTGCCCGAAGCAATTACAACACTATCGGTTGAAGTAGGCACACCTGCGGGCGTCCAGTTAGCAGGATTATCCCATAAGCTGCTATTATCTGCTACCCCCGAAGGGCGGGCAGGATTCCAAATTTTTGTTTGTGCACTAACGAAAAGTGGTAGGCTAACAAGAAATAAAAGGAGGAATTTTTTCAACATATATGTAGTGGTAATTAACAGAACACTTTTAAAAAATCTTACTTCGATTCAAAAAGAAATATAAACCTTATATATTCCTTTATGACTTTATGAATGATAAAGTAACCTTAAATTTGACAAAACAAGTTGCTCATTTATTTGCTGATGACTGATTTTAAATATTTATTTTACCCGGGACCTTCAAAACCCTATGCACAAATATCAGGCTATGTATCTGATGCCATTCAAAAAAATATATTAGGTTTAAACCACCGGAGTAGTCAATTTGTTGAAATCGTTCGACAAACAAGAAAAATGCTGGGACAAAAATGGAAAATACCCAAAAACTATCGTGTATTTTTTTGTGCTTCTGCTACCGAATGCTGGGAAATTGTGCTACAAAATTGGGTTTTGAAAGAAAACATCCACGTGTTTAATGGTGCCTTTGGTGAAAAATGGGCTGATTATGCTGCCCAACTCTGCCCAAGAGCAAAAATAAAATGTTTTCCGTTCGGAATAGAGGAACGTCTGCCTACCCATTTTCAAGGTGAGTGCGATTCGGTAATATGTCTTACTCATAATGAAACCTCAAATGGCACTTATTTACCTGAAGAATGTATTCTCGAAATCAAAAAAAATAATCCTGACGCACTGATAGCCCTCGACGCAACCTCCAGTATGGGGGGATTCAATTTGCATTGGCAGCTTGGCGATATTTGGTTGGCTTCTGTCCAAAAATGTATAGGGCTGCCGGCAGGGATGGCACTGTTAATTTGTTCGGAAAGAGCCATTGAAAGAGCCTTACAAATCAACCTAAGCCAACATTACAATAGCATAACACGGTTGGAGGCTAATATGCAACAATTCCAAACAACCCACACTCCCAATACTTTGGGTATTTATTTGCTTTACAGACTTCTTCAAGACTTGCCTCCACTGGCCGAACAAGCCAAACACCTGCAAATAAGAGCAGCATCTCTATATAGTTTTTTTGACAATGAAATAGATTTATTAAGCCCCTTAGTACAAAACCCAAGCCTTCGTTCCCCATCAGTCATTACGCTTAGTGCTCAAGTAGAGGTTATTCAGAAAATAAAACGAAAGGCAGAAGAAAACACCATCTTGCTTGGCAATGGGTATGGTACTTGGAAAAATACAACTATTCGCATTGCTAATTTTCCTGCTATCAACGACAGTGATTTTGACTTTTTAAAAGATTTTTTCTCAACTTTAAACCTTGGCTCAACATAGTTTTTAAAATTAATTGCAAATTATATTTTAATAAATAAGCCTGTTCCAATTAAAAATTCTGCATAAAAAGCTTATTCAACCAAGAAAAAGAGAGCAACACCAAATAATGAGCAAGGATTGCAAGATTTAGAAAATTTACATATATTTGCATTATTTTTAGAAAAATACCAAATTTTTCATACTATCTAAAACGAGGAGGTTGCTATGTTTAATCTAAAAGAAGTTATATCAGTATCGCTGATCTTGTTCTCAGTTATTGATATTTTAGGATCAATTCCTATTATTTTAGACCTCAAAAAGAAAGATGGGCATATCGAAGCAGAAAAAGCTACTTTGGTAGCAGGTTTTTTGATGATTGGATTCTTAATGGCTGGTGAATCGATACTAAAACTGTTTGGTTTAGATCTTTCTTCTTTTGCCTTAGCAGGTGCTTTGGTGATTTTTTTCTTGGGTATTGAAATGGTTTTAGGTATTCGATTATTTCGAGGTGAAGAAAATACCAACAGCAAGTCAAGTTCGGTGGTCCCCTTGGCTTTTCCTGTCATTGCAGGGGCAGGCACAATGACCACAATTATCTCTTTGCGTGCTGAATATCAACAGTTTAATGTGTTATTTGGCATCGCCCTGAATCTAATTTTGG
>DMHB01000317.1 GCA_003449595.1 Microscillaceae bacterium
CTACACCCATTCGCTCGTCCATCAAAGTAAAAGGACTATTGATTTCAATATAAGCCAACCCATTGCCTAAGGCTGCCCATAGATTCTGGTTCTTATCGATATGCAAATCGTGGATGGTATTGTCGCGTAAGCCTTTCGATTTGTCTAAATGAGCTAAAAGATTTCCTTTTTCATTAATGATGAACAAACCCGCTTGGTAAGTTCCAATGGCAAATACATTCGATTTAATTTTGAGCGCCGTATAAATTTGACCTTTCAAAAGTCGCTCATCTACTTCAGTTTTGAAGGGTTTGAGTTTGTTGCCATCGTAGAGAAACAATCCTTTATTTCTTGAAAGAATAAGTAGGTTACCGTTGTTATCATAAGGCAAAATGCCATAGATGCGTTCTTCGGCAAACTGTTCGCCGTCAGGCAGTAGCTCAAAACTTTTACCGTTCCATACACATAACCCTTTTTGCCGCTCACGTACATAAAGCTGACTCCCAATGGCATAGGCTTTGTGATAGCCGGGTTCGCTTTTGATAATTTGTACTGTTTGATCGGGCTTGAGGACAAAAAAAGCATTGTTGGCTCTGTAAAATACGCCCTCGGGCAGCACATAAATTTCCCATACATCACTGAACTTGCGTTCGCTTTCAGGCAATTTTGACAAAAGAGACACAAACTGCGTATTTCCTTGTGCGTCGGGTTTTAAATAACCAAAATCGCCTAAGGCTCCGGCAAACACTCTGCCATTGCCATCCTTGGCAAGCGAACGGATCACCGACTTGTTGGGCACTTGAATAAGCTCCCAACGGCTGCCGTTAAATTCTATAAGTCCTACGTTATTGCCAAAGTACATCACACCCCGATTGTCTTGCAGTACAGCCCAGTTTTGGTCTTGGGCGTTGTAGTCTTCCGGAGAGTAATTTTTGACAAGTGGGAAACCTAATTGTTGGGCATTTACCGGAGCAAGAACAAAAAAACAACAGATACATCCTACGGCAAAAAACAAAGCTTTGCGCGACAAAAAAGACATAAAAAGAGGCGAAATGTAAATCATTGGCGTGCAAAAATTGAAGCACAATCAGACTGATTGGTTACTTTGGTGGAAATAAGATTCGAGGTATTCATCGAATTTTGCCTGATCTTTGGGATCTAATATTCTATAGAAAATAGAAGTATTATTACCACATTTTTTTGTAAACTCAAACCAAAGCTCTACTCCTTTTTGTACACCAAAAATTTTATCGAACTCAAGCTTAGTGGCATTAGCTTCAAACTCAATCAAAGTCTGCATAAAATAATGTGCTGAATAATTCCCTCGGCTCATATTCCTTTCAAATTTAATGCCTCTTCAAAAATATCATTATTTTAAGGGATAATGGCTTTTGTGGGTAAAAATATTTCCGCCATCATACACCGAGCGCTGCCCCCACCATAGTGTTCGATGATGTCAATCGCGCAAGGCAAAAGCTTCGCAAACCGACTAATTTGGTTAATTTGATCACTTGTCAAGGCTTCGTATGCCTGCTTAGACAATATCACCCATTTTTGACCGTCGGTGCTTTCTAAAGCCAACATATTGCCCGCAAAGCGCAATACTTGGTCAAAAGTTATCTCTACGATGGTCTTGCCGGTTTTTTGCAGAGATTTGCATACCATTTCTCTTTCTTTTGGTTCAGGTAAACAATCCAAGCAAATCACAGCAAACTCGTCGGCCAAGCACATCATTACATTGGTATGATAAATGGGCTTGCGTTGTTGGTCCAATGCTTGAAAACTGACTACTTGGTATCCGCCCAGTTGTTGGGCAATCACCTCCAATAGACGCTTGTCTGTTCTTGGCGACAAACAAGCGTAAATCAACCGGTTAGTTCTATCCAAAATCATACTGCCGGTGCCTTCCACAAATTGCCCTTGTTTTTCATACGTTGAAAGATCCAAAGTTGTGCTTATTTCAAATTGGGCTGCAATTTGATCTAACACTGCTTGCTTACGCTCTAAACGGCGGTTTGGGGCATACATAGGGTATAATACCACCTGTCCGTCTTGGTGGAAGGTTACCCAGTTATTAGGAAAAATTGAATCCGGTGTATGGGGTTCCAACCCGTCTTCTACTACCACTACTTGAATGCCTGCTTGGCGCAAAGTAGCCACCATTCCATCAAACTCTGCCAAGGCTTTGGCTTGTATTTGGGCTGCTTCTTGCGTGGCAGGGGCGTGCTGGAAGGCATTGCTTGCGGCTGTTTGTGGGTTGTACCCGAAAAGAACGGGACGCACCATCAATACCGAAGAAGTAGTTTGCTTTGTCATAACTTTTTGATCCATAACAATTTAAGTCAAGGTTGTTTGCAAAAATAGGCATTTAAGGCTAAATTAACGCATCGGCTTATATTTGTCCGATCATAATTTAATCATTCGTTTCATCAAATATTTTTACCGTGCTGCAATTTGAACATCTTTCTTCTTTTCCCTCATTGGCACATTTTGTTACTACGCGGGCCAATGGGCAAAGCCAAGGGGCTTACGCTTCTCTGAATATGGGTTTTCACACAGCAGACAACCCGGCACACGTATTGGCCAACCGCCAATCGTTAGCCTCGCAGGTAGGCATACCATTAGCGCAGTTTTGTGTGCCCAGGCAAGTACACGGAAAGGTAGTGCAGGTTGTAACCGAAGCTGATGCAGGCAAGGGCGCTACCGGTTTTGCCGATAGTATTCCAGAGGCCGATGGGCTGGTTACCCAAGCCAAGGAGTTATGCTTGATGGTGCTTTCAGCCGATTGTGGCACGATGCTGTTTTACGACCCAAAGAAAGAAGTGATTGGGGCAACCCACGCAGGGTGGCGCGGTGCTGTGCAGCAAATTGGCTTGGCCACGCTGCAACTGATGGCAGACACCTTTGGAACTGATCCCAAAGATGTATTGGTTGGCTACGGGCCTTGTATCAGTGTAGCCCATTATGAAGTAGGCGAAGAAGTGGTGGCCGATGTCGAAAAAGCCTTTGGAAAACGTGAACCTTTCTTGCAGTGGAACGATGCCACCAAGCGCTATCACTTAGACTTGGAAGTTTGCAATTTACTCCCCCTAATGGAAGGCGGTATTCCTGAAGCGAACTTCCAAACATTACACTACTGCACCTATCACCACGAAGATTTGTTCTTTTCTTCCCGTCGCGATCAAGGTATTACAGGCAGAATGGGTACCGGTATTATGTTACGAAATCTGTAATTGACTTTTTATGCAAACCTTACTACGTGCCGTTGTCGATTATTTGTGTGGGCTGCAACCGCCCCGCAGCTATGCCCACCCCGATCAATTGCTACAAGTAGCCGACTACATAGCCCAACATTGGGAATCGTGGGGCTACTCGGCCAAGCGGCAACTATTTCAGGCCGAAGGGCAAACCTATCAAAATGTAATTGCCCATTACCAGCCCGAAAAATACCCCAAACTCATCATAGGGGCGCATTACGATGTGTATGACGAGTTGCCGGGTGCCGACGATAATGCCAGCGCAGTGGCTGTATTAATGGCTTTGTCGCAACAGCTACAACAACAACAACCCGAATTGCCATTTGGGGTCGAATTGGTAGCGTATTGTTTGGAAGAACCCCCTTTTTTTGGTAGTTCCTTGATGGGCAGCGCAGTACACGCCCGTTCGCTTAACCCACCTACTGACTATTTTCTGATGATTTGCTTAGAAATGTTGGGATATTTTACCGATGCGCCCCATAGCCAAGCCTATCCGCTACCGGCGATGCGCTACTTGTATGGCCACAAGGGCAATTTCTTGGCAATTGTGGGCAATTTGCAAAGCCGCACCTGGACACAACGCTTAGCCAAAATCTTCCGGAAAAACAGCCCTGTGCCCGTTAGAACTTTGTGGGGGCCTGAAAACATCCCCGGGCTGAGTCTGTCTGACCACCGCAACTATTGGCAAATCAAAATGCCTGCTCTGATGCTGACCGACACTTCGTTTTTGCGCAATCCTAATTACCATACCGCCTACGACACACCCGAAACATTGGATTTTGCCAAAATGGAACTCATCACCCAAGGGCTGTATAGTACTTTGACAAAACTTACTTTATAAAATGAAGGCCTCCGACAACACCTTCGATGTGATGGGTTTTTTAAACGAAGCTGCGCTGCGGTTTCCCGATGCCATCTCTTTTGCCTCGGGGCGGCCTATCACACAATACATCCCAACGGCGCAGTACCAACACTTTATTCAAGATTTTGTAAGCAATTACGCCAAGCGGCATCATCTTGAAGAAGCTACCGTGTTGCAACAACTTGGGCAATACAATAAAACTGCGGGGTTTATCCTTCCAGAAGCAAGTCAATATCTTGCCCAAAGCCGTTTTTTAGAGATTCCGCCCGAGCTATTGATGCTTTGCGTGGGCAACCAAGAAGCTATGCTGATCAGCCTCCTGGCGCTTTTCAGCAAAGTCTCGGAAGGGGTATTGGTCGTAGATCAATATTGCTACACCGGTATTTTGGATGCTGCCCGTTGGTTAAATATAGAAGTGGCTTGGGTTTCTCAACCCCGCTTCCAATTCGATTTGGAAACCCTGCGCGCCACGGTGAAAGCCCTTCAACAACAAGGCAAAAAGCCGTTGCTGTACTATTGCAACCCCGATTTTCAAAATCCTTTGGGTTATTGCCTTTCGGAGGGGCAACGTCAGGATTTGGCTGCTTGGGCCGCTGAGGAAGGAATGTATATTTTTGAAGATTTTGTATATGCTGATTTTTGGCACAAAACCCCACCCCCGCCGCCAATCAAGCGCTTTGACACTCAAAACAAAGTGATTTTTGCAGAGTCGTTTTCTAAAAGTGTTTTCCCGGGAATGCGGCTGGGACTTTTAGCTTCTCCGCCCTCCCTCATCGAACGACTGGTACACGTGAAAGCTTATACCACCGTCAACACACCCACGTTGGAGCAATGTTTCTTGGCAGGGCTTTGGCTCAAAGAAGGCTTTACGTTAGCCCGACACGTCCAGCCAGCGCGTACCGCCTTGGCTTTGCAACGCCAAGCGATGTTGGAGGCACTTCAAACCTACCTGCCCGGAGGCGATTTTAGATGGACTTCGCCGGAAGGCGGTTTTTTCTTACTACTACACTTGCCCTTTGCCCTCCAACCTGCCGAGGTGCAGAAAGCCGCTGCTGAGTTTGGGGTCATTTTTTGCCCGCTGTCTTTTTTTTCGGCAGATGGCAGTGGTGCCCATGTACTGCGGTTGGCTTATAGTCTTCAGCCACCTGAGCAAATTTGGCTTGGGATTGAAAGATTAGCACATTTTCTGCATAGGATGGATGCTTCTATATGAATACAAAAAGCCCTGTGAGGTTATTCACAGGGCTTCGGAGGGATTAGCTGAAATAATTAAAATTTGTATCGGGCTTCATTGCCAAAACTGCTTCGTAAATCAGCTTGATAACGCTTTCCACATCGTCTTTGTGGACTGTTTCTACCGTAGTGTGCATATATTTGAGGGGCAAGGAAATGAGCGCAGTCGGTACACCAACATCGGAATAAGCAAAAGAGTCGGTATCGGTGCCGGTAGTGCGCGACGAGGCCAAACGTTGGAACGAGATACTGTTCTTCTCGGCTGTCTGGATAATCATTTCGCGTAATTTGTTTTGCACAGGTGGGGCATAGGTGATGACAGCTCCTTTGCCAGATTTGATGTCACCATCTTTGATTTTGTCATACATCGGTGAGTAGGTATCGTGACAAACATCTGTGCAAATAGCAACATTGGGTTTTAACCTGCGAGAAATCATCTCAGCGCCACGCAATCCTATTTCTTCTTGCACGCTATTGACCACATAGAGTCCAATATCCAATTTTTTCTTATTTTCGGCAAGGCGACGGGCTACTTCTGCAATCATCTATCCGCCCATACGGTTGTCTAAGGCCCTGCCAACAAGGTATGTATTGTTCAATTCCATCAGCTCGGCTTCAA
>DMHB01000045.1 GCA_003449595.1 Microscillaceae bacterium
GTGCCCGAGCCGGTTTGCCAAATGACCAAGGGGAATTGATCGTCTAATTTTCCGGCCAGTATTTCGTCGCATACTTGGCCTATCAGTTGCGCCTTATCAGCGTTCAATACGCCCAGTTCATGATTGGCTAAAGCAGCAGCTTTTTTGAGGTAGGCAAAGGCATAAATGATTTCGAGCGGCATAGAGCCTTCGACGCCAATGCGAAAATTATTACGACTGCGCTCGGTTTGCGCTCCCCAGTAAACGTGGGCCGGTACTTGTACCTCGCCCATAGTGTCGTGTTCGATGCGGAAAGACATGCGTTAAGGATGTAAAGTTTGGGTATGGATAGAATTAAAAAAAGGTGAACGAAAAAGCCGTCTGAATACCTTACAAAGTTAAACATTTTGCGTAATTCTAAATGCAAATCATTGATAAAGAATAGATTTTGCAAAAAAATGACGAGTATATACCTTTATTTTAGGATGCCTTGCAGGTGCCGAATTGAAGACTGATTTCGAAATTCAAAAATGGTACGTTTGATGCTTTCTTTGTCCTTTTTTGTTAGCCGCCAGCTCAAGGGCGCTCGCTCAACGTGTACAATTTCAAACTTTTTCTTGCCTGTTGTTTGTATTTGCTCATTGGGTTGTGTAATGGTCAAGGCTTCTTCTTGCTCTTTGAGTTCTTTGAGCGATTTGGCAAAAGGAGCATACTGAAATTCAACCCTGTGGATAGGCACTTTCAGCCACGACTGCGCATACTCTATTTCTGTGTCGTTGTGAATGTCTTGGATGTATTCTAAATTTCCCACCACCGCGCTCAATGGGGTAAAAATACGCTGAAATATAGAGTTGGCTAAACTTTGTTCGATGGGTCTGTCTTTTTGTGTATCGCGGATGGCTACAATGGCTACCCCGGCGGTGTTGGCATTGATCCATTTTTTGAAAGTAAACATAAACCGGATGGCATCCGAAACCCCAAAATTATCCGACAACCCGGCATCTATGATTTCCATTTGCGGATTGCTGGGCAGCTTGATGTTGGGGGTTACATAGGGGAAGGTGGCGTTCATCCGCAAGGCCGTCAGAAACCGTAAATTGGCTGCGTTTTGATTTTCGAAAAAGCGCAAAAACTCAATGCCTTTGGTTTTTTGATTCAAAAACCGCGTTTGAAACACCGTTGGCGACAACATATACGATACATTCTGAGGCGAGATGTAGAGTTTGCGCCCATCGTTGACAATGGTAGGTGCTAAAATGAGCATAGGCACCAACGACAGCATTTCCGGCTCGCGATAGTCGCACAGGGGTTTGTCTAAAATAAAGCCTGTGTTTTTGTTGATTTGGTTTTCGAGTGCGTGTCCCCGGTCTTTGAAATAGCGCTGGCCGGCATATTCAAACGTTTGTAAACCTAAAAATAAGTCGTTGACCACCAAGCTAAACATAATGGCGTTGAGGTTGTCGCGGGCTATGTTGTCCACATAGCGTTCGTCATAAATGTTGAACATTTCGCCCGATTGCCGGCGTAGGTAAAGCTCGCGAAAATAAGCCGCCCCAATCATTCCGCCCGAGGCACCTGTCATCAGCATCGTATGTTTCATCAGTTTGCCATTCAGCACACTGTCCACGTGTTGTAGGGTGCGGGTGGTCCAAACCGCCGAGCGTTGCCCGCCCCCACTGACACACACAAAAACCATCACTGGTTTGTCTTCAGCCGGAAACTTCTTGCGCCAGTTTTCTAAACTAATCAGGGTGGTATAATAATCGGCTAAGTAAAGGCTGTCGTCGGATAGTTCTTTGACCCTTTGCAGGGAATACTCGGCTTTTTCAGTTTCATAATTTAGCCCGAAAGCATCGTAACGCGGGTTGATGATATGGCTCTGCATCAAATAGTTTAGGAAAAGCAACCCGCCGATAAATCCTGTAAAAGACCAGCCCCGCAGCCAATACGTGAAGGCACCAGCCAGCATCAACACGATGGTAAACAACAACACCAAACTGGCTCCTGCCGGAATTTGAAACAGCGACTGATCGCGAAAAGTACCCAGCAAAGTAATCAGCAGCAAAATAGCTAACTGGATGATGACAGCGTTGAGGTGGTTTTGGTCAAATATTTGCAAAATTCGGTAGCTGTTCACTCCCTCGGTTTCGTCGAACACGGGTTTGGGCTTGAGCCAATCGCCTAAATAATAATCTACCCGTATTCTTTTGTGTTTGATTTCGTCTAATCTATCAAATACATTGACACGCACCACCCGCAACCGCCGGAAACGGTTGTCGAAGTCGAACGAAACTTTGAACAAGCGCACAATGTCTTTGTTGGTTCGGATAAAATAAAGGTAAAAAGTGAGGAAAGACACCGCAAAGCCCGTCAGATAGCCGGCTACTTCTTGGGCTATCAACCAGTTTGTGTTGGCCTCGTGCCCAATCTGAAACCGAATGACTTGGTAAACATATACCATATTGAAAATCAGCGGGATAAGCGAGTTGTTAACAATGAATTTCCGAAAAGGATTGGGCAGATGACCTAAAAATGGGAAGTTGGGGCTGTCGATGATGTAGCAACTGATGTGGTACGACATTGAAAAAACGCCCAAAGTAGCCCCCATCAAAAAATAGCTCCTAAAATCGACCTCATTGAGGTACTCTGGCTCTAAAAACAAGGTGGGAATGCCCAAAATTGAGCCAACGCTCTCGGTAACAATACTGAACAAAATTCCCCAAAGGACTAAAATGAGTTGGTTTTTCTTGATATTCAGCAGGAGCAACTGTACGGGGAAAGAGTAAAAAAACATCGAAACCCAATAGCGCCGCCAGAAGTTTTGCCAGGCGCTGGTGGGTCGTGCAGGAATTTGCTCAAGGGTTACTCTTCTCATAACGAGGGTTTAGTTTGTAAGGCAGCCAACAAGGGCGATACATCGCCTACTACTTCCAGTCCGCAAGTATCGCCGGTATCTTGGGCTAAGCAATGGCCTTTTTTATCTAATAGCCGGTAGCTTACTTTGGCCGCAATGCTTTCTTGGATTCTGCGTTCCATCAAGCCATTGACGGGGGCTTTTAGTTCACCGATAGCCGCCCGCAAAGCGTGTATTTCGAGTTGGTATTGCCGGTCGGCTAAGGTAAGCAACACTTCTTTCTCAGAAAAATCTAACCGCGTGATGCGTGCTCCGGTATAGGTGGTAAAGGTATAAAATTGCCCTTCTATCCACAACACGGCCAAGTAACCCGGAAAATAATGCCCCATCCAAGGAATTTTGGCCAACGAAACCATCAACGAGGTGTTGGGCTGTCGGTCAAAATGGTTGCATTGCATCCATACCCAGCAAGCCGGCATCGAGCTGCCCCAATCTTTTTCCAAATAGCCCACGCCTTCCTCCATCGAGATGGTTTGCCCTTGGATGCAAAGTTGCCCGCTGAGGCGGTGGTGCATACTGACCAAGCCGTGGTAGCATTCCATTCCGGGCACGAAAGCATACCAGCCCATAATGCCGGGCGACGACCACCGCACCGGATAAGGCGTAAGTTGGTGCAGTTGTACTTCTCCCTCAACCGTAAAACCCTGCTGGTGGATATGGAGCGCGAGGCGGTCTTTGGAAAAAAAACTATCGCCCACCCAGCCTTCCAACCGGTGTTTTGAAAAACGAAAATCGGTGGTATCATACCTGAAATAGTGGGTTTCGCAAGTTTGCCCATTGATCAACTGGATGAAGGCGTGCGAATCTTTGCCGTTTTTGCCCCAAGCAATGCCCGGAATCACAGCATAAATAGCTGACTTGGTCGCATCGACCATTTTGAAATACCAGCCCTCAAAATAATTATCCTTGCGGGAATGTCCTTGAAATAAATCGGGTTGCCATATTTTACGGATGGCATAAGGCATTGCGGTCAGGAAAGATGCAAACATAAGATGTTGGTTGACTAAAGCCCAAAATATACGACACTGAACAAGCTTTTGCAACTATTATGCAAATTGAGGGTTACTTTTATGATAGGTAGTTGTATATACAAGCATCTATGGCAAAGCTTACACAAGAACTACAAACCGACCATTTCCAAAATGAGTGGCAGAAAGCCCATCTCAACATTATGTTCACTGCCGGATGGTTGAAATCGCACTTGCTCAAGCAGCTGAAACCCCATCAGGTCTCGTTAGAGCAGTACAATGTGCTCCGCATTTTGCGAGGGAAACACCCCGAATCGGTGTGTTTGAAAGACATCAGCGAGCGGATGATTGACCGCAACTCGAACACCACGCGCATCATCCAAAAGTTGGAAACCAAGGGGCTTGTCCACAAATCGAATTCGGTGGAAGACCGCCGCGAACTATCGATTGTAATTAGTCTAGAGGGGCTTTCGCTGTTAGAAAAAGCCGAGCAATCGGTTGAAAATCAGCACCTGCAATGGGCTAATCTTACCGAAACCGAAGCCCAACTCCTCAACGCCTTGCTCGATAAGCTGCGCGGTTGAATCCCGAAAGGAGAACTTTTTTGAAAGCTATTTAGTTGTATGTACAACTAATTTTAACAAGCATAATTTTTACTCTTATGAGCGAACGATTGATAAATGGGCTGCACCACGTAACCGCTTTGGCAAGCAACCCGCAACGCAATGTGGATTTTTATACCGGCATTTTGGGCTTACGGTTTATCAAGAAAACCATCAACTTCGATGCGCCCGATGTGTATCACTTATACTATGGCGATGAAGCTGGTAGTCCGGGCACGATTATGACTTTTTTTCCCTACGTAGGCATCCCGAAAGGGAGAAAAGGCACGGGGCAGTTGACCTATACTGCGTTTACCATCGACCAAGGGGCTTTGAGCTTTTGGATGGATCGGTTGGCGGCGTTCAATATTCCGTTTGAAGGACCCAAGCAACGATTTGAGGAAAAATACCTCACCTTCGAAGATTTCGACGGCTTGGGTGTAGAGCTGGTGGCCGTAGCCAACGACCCGCGCCAAGGTTGGGCCAACGACATTATTCCTGCCGAATTTGCCGTGAAAGGGTTTCATACTGTTACCTTGCACGAAGCCTCGGCAGACCGCACTGTGCAACTGCTTACTGAGCAAATGCAGCACAAACTCATCGCCGAAGAAGCCGGACGCTTTCGTTTTGAAGCAGGCCAAGGTGGCGGCGGTAACTATGTCGATGTGTTGTATGTGCCCAATTCGGTGAAAGGCTTACAAGGTGCCGGCACCGTTCACCACGTGGCGTTTAGCACCGAAAACGACGAAACCCAACTGGCCATTCGTGAAAAAGTGCTTTCGATGGGCTTTCAAGCAACGCCTGTCATTGACCGCAACTATTTTCATTCGATTTATTTCCGCGAGCCTGGCAATATCTTGTTTGAAATTGCGACCAACCCGCCCGGCTTTACCGTCGATGAAACCCTGGAGCAATTGGGTTCTAAATTGCAGTTGCCCCCTTGGCAAGAGCCTAACCGCGGCAAGATAGAGCAGATCTTAGACCCGATTGAGCCGAAGGTGTGGGCTGCGCCGCAACGATAAAAATCCTGTTCGAATTTCCTGTGATCGCTATGCAAGCAAAGGCTGCTCGTCAAAAGGCGGCCTTTTTTAATGGATAATGGTTTCAAGCTGTTGTCCTTTCTAAGTTACAAACGCAGGATAGCAGATGTTTCCCTTTTTCCCTAAACCAACGATAATACAACACCGCAAGGCAAAGTAAAAATCTTGGGAAAATTATAGGAAATTATTTGGAACGCAAGATAGTATCTTGAAACAGTGGGGTAAATTTTAACAAAAATGGGAGTTTGATTAACACAGTCAAATCATACTTGAATTGGAAAACAAGATGGATGAATTATGGAATCAAACTCCTCATTTGTAAATAAATCATCACAAAGGTCTTATTTCAACTTCCCCATATAATCTTTTTGATACTTTTTAAGCAAAAATCGT
>DMHB01000126.1 GCA_003449595.1 Microscillaceae bacterium
GATCTTTTCTTGGTCATAGCGTGCAAAGTAAACTGGCTAATCAACAATATATCACCTTCTACTTCCTGCAACGATTGGTTCATTTTGCCTTCCGAATCATTAAAAATGCGCATTTGTACTATTTTTTTGGATAACCACGCTACCTCTGCCGCCTGATCGCCGGAAGCAATGCCCAACAAAACCAACAAACCTTGTTGGATAGCTCCGTGAATTTTCCCTTCGATGGTAACCGAGGCCTGCGAAACCCTTTGAATGACTGCAATCATAATCGAATATTCGATAATTTTTGTGGAAAAGCAAATTTAGGTGTATCTTGAAAGAGTGGTCTTAGTAGGTAAGCCGGATTGGCTTATGGTTCGCTGCTAAACGAATTGGTAGCGATTATTTATTCAACTTATTAAAAAATGTCAAAGTATGAAACAATTAAGTACACTTCTATTTTTTTGGTTGGGGCTAATCAGTACAGTTCTGGCTCAATTTCCCTCTTACGTAACCGAAGTAGAACTATCGGCAGGTAAGACTGTAACAGCGAAAGGGAAATTAGAAAATGGTGAGGATATCGAGGATTTGAGCTGGGCAGAACGCAGCAGTGTGGCTTGTTTTCCAGGTACGCAAAATGCAAAATTCCGTAACAAGCACGTATTTTTTGCTACTGAAATTCCTACACAGTCTATTTTAGAAATAAAATTGGTGCCCAATAGCAATACTGCCGACTTTAGCTTGTATGCTTATCAAGTTGGTTTGAACAATTATACGCTCCCGCCCGATTTAGGCAGTTGTGTTTCTTGCGAAGCCGACCATAAGTGGGATTATCCTAAAAAAGGAAAAACGCAAGATCATACCCGCTTTGTCAAGCTGAATGCCACTACCAATCCTTACCGTGTTGTGATTGGCGTTTCGGCACCCGAGGGGCAAAAAGGTGAGTTCAGCGTAGAGCTTACGCTCAAACAATGACACTTGTTTTTTATTCCACCAAAAACCCAACCAATAGAAATGGCTGGGTTTTTATAGTTTAATTTGTGTTCAATTTTTGATTTAAAATTTAATTCTCATCATCACAAGCCATTCTATTTATGGAGGTAGCACAAAAATTTAACCTTTCCGGCAAGGTAGCCGTAATCACGGGCGCGAGCAAGGGCATTGGCGAAGCCATCGGCTTGGCCTTGGGGAAGGCAGGTGCCAAAGTTGTAGTCAGTAGCCGCAAACAAGAAGCAGTAGAAGAAGTAGCGCAGGTTTTCCGACAAGCTGGCATCGACGCGCAAGCCATTGCTTGCAACACCGGCCAAATGGAAGACAACGAACGCTTGGTAAAACAAGTGGTGGAACTATATGGGGGCATCGATATTTTGGTCAATAATGCCGCAACCAACCCCATTTACGGGCCTATTTTTGAGGCAGATGTCAAAGCTTTAGATAAAATTATGGACGTAAACCTCAAAGGGCCGTTTTATCTGGCAAAGTTATGTTATCCAATTATGAAACAACGCGGCGGTGGCGCTGTCATCAATATTGCCAGCATTGAAGGCATCAAACCTTCTGAAAACTTGGGCATTTACAGCATCAGTAAAGCAGCTCTGATTATGATGACCAAAGTAATGGCCAATGAAATGGGCAAAGCCAATATTCGTGTAAACGCCATTTGTCCGGGCTATATCAAAACCAAACTCAGCGAAATGGTATGGAATAACCAAGAAATGCTGGACGGGGTACTCAGCCAACAAAGCATCCGCCATGAAGGCCAACCCGACGACATAGCCGGTATTGCCTTGTTGTTGGCATCGGGTGCGGGGGCATTTTTTACCGGCTCGGTTGTAACGGTTGACGGAGGAATGACCGTATAAGCCTGCTCGCCTTATGAGCGCATTTCGGCTATGCCTGTCGGATTGCGCTCTTTTTTATCTTCAAAATCACTAACTTTGCGGTCTTCATTGCAATCACCATTTGTTTTTCTTATAAATCTATGTTCGAATCTTTACAAAGTCAGTTAGATAAAGCCATCAAAACCCTGAAAGGGCAAGGGCGCATCACCGATATAAATGTTGCTACTACTGTCAAAGAAATCCGCAAAGCCCTTATCGAGGCCGACGTCAATTATAAAGTTGCTAAAACCGTAACCGACAGCATCAAAGAAAAAGCCATTGGGCGCAAGGTGATGATTGATGTGCAGCCCGGGCAATTGTTGGTTAAGATTGTACACGAAGAGCTTACTGCCCTCATGGGCGGCGAAAAAGCCGAGCTGAATGTCAAGGGAGAGCCGGCAGTAATATTAATGGCAGGGTTGCAGGGGTCGGGAAAGACTACTTTTTCGGCAAAACTGGCTAATTATCTCAAAAAACAAAATAAATCAATCCTTTTGGTGGCTGCCGATGTGTACCGCCCTGCTGCGATTGACCAGTTGAAAGTGCTGGGCGAACAAATTGGTGTGGAGGTATTTGCAGAGCCTGAAAATAAAAATCCGGTCGATATTGCACAAAAAGCCTTACACTTTGCCAAAGCCAACAACAAAAAAATAGTCATTGTCGATACTGCGGGCCGCTTGGCGGTAGATGAGGCGATGATGCAAGAAATAGAGCAAGTAAAAAATGCTGTAAAGCCCACAGAAATCTTGTTTGTAGTCGATTCGATGACCGGCCAAGATGCAGTAAACACTGCAAAAGCCTTCAACGACCGACTGAATTTTGACGGCGTTGTATTGACCAAGTTAGATGGCGATACCAGGGGCGGGGCGGCGCTTTCTATCAAAGCTGTTGTAGAAAAGCCTATCAAATTTATAGGTACCGGCGAAAAAATGGAGGCGCTGGATGTTTTCTATCCCGACCGGATGGCAGGCCGTATTTTGAATATGGGCGATGTGCTGAGTTTGGTAGAAAAAGCCCAGCAAGTATTCGATGAAAAAGAGGCCGAACGTTTGGCGCAAAAAATGCGCAAAAATCAATTTGATTTTGAAGACTTCTTATCTCAATTGCAGCAAATTAAAAAAATGGGCAATATCAAAGACCTGATGGCGATGATACCCGGGTTTGGGAAAATGGTCAAAGATGTTGACATCAGCGATGATGCTTTCAAGCCGGTTGAGGCCATTATCCAATCGATGACCCCCTACGAACGCCAACGCCCCGATGTAATTGATGCCAGCCGTAAAAAACGCATCGCAAAAGGAAGCGGGACTAATATCCAGGACATTAACAACTTGCTGAAGCAATTTGGCGAGATGCGTAAGATGATGAAAAAAATGAATGCTATGTCCGGAAAAATGGCGGGTGGCGTAGCAAAAAAAATAAGGTAACCTTTTAGCCACTTTGTGGGCAGTAATGCTATCTTTTTAGATCAACTGCTTACCCCACCACTGCACTTGCTCATTACCGTATGCGTCTGCCCTCATTCAACATCCAAACAACCCTTTTGCTATATTTTTTAGCCGGAGGGTTGTGGATTTTTTTTGCAGATATTACTTATATTATTGGAGTAGATGCCGCTCCAATCCCCAAAGATAACCTACTAACCAAACTGTTGTTAGAACTCCTTTTTGTATTGGCCGGTGGGTTATTGCTATGGATTGTATTCCGCAAGATCAAAGAAGCTTCGAACTACCCTTATCTACATTTTTTCTTACACAATCCTAATCCAATGTGGGTTTACGATATGGAGACCCTTTGTTTTTTGGATGTGAATGAAGCCGCTTGCCAGCATTATGGCTATTCAAAAGCCGAGTTTCTGGCTATGACCATCAAGGATATACGTCCACAAAACGAAATAGACCGTCTTATCGAAACCGTAGAAAATCATAGTACCACATTCAACCAATCCTCCTATTGGTTGCATCAGAAAAAAGATGGGACAATTATTTATGTAACAATCACTGGGTATCCCTTTGTTTTTCAAGGCAAAAAAGCCGAGATGATTTTGGCGTTCGACATCAGCAAACAATTAGAGCAGGAGACTTCACTTCAAGCATACAATGCTGCATTGGAACAAAAAGTACAAGAACGAACCGCTGAAATTGCAGAAAAGAATAAGAATTTACAATTGGTGAACGAAGAATTGAGCGCCACCATCGAAGAACTGAACAACGAGCGCGAACAGTTAGCCAAATCGCAAGCTTTGGTGGCTTTCCAACAAGAAAGATTAATAGAACAAAGCGAAGAAAAGCTCAACAGCATTTTAAATAGCTTACGCAATGTGGTCTATTCATTGAAAGAAGACGGCATTGTTATCACATATGTAAGCCCCTCCATTGAAAATATTACAGGCTACAAAGCCGAAGAACTGTACACCGATGCTAATCTATGGTTTAGTATTGTCAATCCTGCCGATAAGTCTATCATCATTGAAGCAACTCAAGCTTTGCAGCGTGGCGAAGAAACTGATATAGAATATCGTATTACCGCCAAGAACAAACAAACTATATGGCTGAAAGATTTAGCCAAACCTACTTTAGATTCAAAAGGAAAAGTATCTCGTATTGACGGGGTATTTTCAGATATTACTCACCTCAAATCTGTAGAAGAAGAATTGCGCCAAACGAATCAGGCATTACTCGAAGCAGAAGCCTTGGGGCAAACCGGCCATTGGAGTCTTGACCTGCGGACACAGGAGGTTACTTGGTCGGATAGCTTATACGACCTGTACGAAATTCCACCTGAGGAGCGCAAGTCGCTATCCATTGAGCGTGTAGTCAATTTTGTTCATCCGGAGGAAAGAGAACAAGTCCGCAAAGATTTAATGAAAGCCATTGAAACCGGCAAACCGAAGGCTTGGTATGACCGCCGCATTGTTACTGCCAATAACCAAGAAAAATGGATTGTTTCGAAAATTAAAGTAACTAAAAACAGCAAAGGCAAGGTTGTAAAAGTATTTGGTACTGTGCAAGACGTAACCGCTTACCGGCAGTTAGAACAAGCATACCTGCAAGCCAAGCAAATATATGATGACTTGGTTGTCAATTTGCCCGTGTTGATTATGCGTTTTGTGCAAAAACCTAATGGCGAAGAAATAGTAGAATTTGCCAGCCCCGAGTTTTGGCGTAAGCTAAATTTAACCCACACCTCGCCATTGGTTCGGATGGAACAACTATATGACTTGCTCTTTGTAGAAGACTTGGCAAGCTTGAAAACAGCCTTTGCAGAGGCCATCGCCAACAACAGCGGATTATCGTGGCAAGGGCGGATGCGAGGGGCACGACAAACCCTGTGGCTACAAATAGATGCCCAATTTAATAAAAATAGCCAAGGAGAATTTGTGTGGGATAGCATCTTACAGGATATAACTTTTAGGAAAAATATTGCATTGCAAAATGAATCCTTAGTTCAACAACTTACACGCCAAAATGCAGATTTGATGCAGTTTTCTTATATCATTTCGCACAACCTGCGGTCTCCGTTGACCAATATATTGGGTATTTTGAGCCTGCTCCAAGAAGAAAAGCTTTCCGTTGAAACAGACCATTTGATCAAGCAAATTGGCATTTCGGCTCACTTGTTGGATGAAGTTATTTTTGACATCAGCAAAGTGCTAACTGTAAAACACGATGCGGAAATAGAGAAAGAATGGATAGAGTTGGATGAACTCTTCGGCAAGATACAGCAATATTTACAAAATCAGATTGTTGCCGCCAAAGCCACTGTATTGGTTGATTTTACCGCCTGCCCCCGAATTTATAGCATTAAAACTTATTGGCAAAGTATCTTTACCAATCTACTTAGCAACGCCTTAAAATATCGCTCTTTGCAAAGAACGCCTGAAATAAGCTTGAAGGTAGCTTGGGAAGGCCAAAACCTCATTGTTTATTTTGAAGATAATGGTATTGGAATTAACTTAGATTTAAACAAAAACCGTGTGTTCAAACTTTACAAACGATTTCATAAAAACATCGAAGGCAAGGGAATGGGACTTTTCTTGGTCAAAACCCAAGTAGAAATGTTGGGCGGCGAAATAGAGATAATGAGTGAAGTGGACAAAGGCACTACGTTTGTCATTCAAATCAGTAAAAAAGCCATAGCCGGTTAAAAAATGAGTGATTATACCGTTTTCCCTAAAAACCAGTCTTGGGCTGCTTGGTCGTTGTCAAAATAGCGAACCTGCAAAGGAGAAGCCTCTTGACTATTTTTTTCCATCTCGTCGGTTGTCTGTTCTATTGATAATTGCGCAATAAAATTTTCGGAAGCTAACATAGCCATTTTTTTCAACCCTGCCTGAATAAAGCGTGGCATGATAGCAGTGGCTATCCACTCTTGGAGTTCGGGTATTACAAAGAAGCCAAACTTCCGAATATCGCCTAACCAATGGTCGGGTTTGTGTAATTCCAATAGGCCAGCAATTTGTTCGAACAATTCTTTATACTGATCATTGCTCATAGTGGCTGTTTGGTCTTTCCATACAGCTAATAGCTTGCGCTGACTTTTGTCGAAACTGATTTCTACAAAGGGAGAGTCTAAAATTATTTCCATAAATATTATTATGTTTTGGGTAAAAAAAAGATTGCCTTTTCAGGGGCAATCTTAGTAAAAAGTAGGCAAGGTTCAATAAAACTTTGCTGCTTATTTAATAGTACTTGGATCGAAGGTGATGGAAACGTAGTATAACGAACCAATGGTTGGATTTCCAAATGCTTGGGTATATCGTTGGTTAAACAAGTTGGAACCACCGATCTTGACAATTGAATTGAGCGAAGAAATCTTATAACTCAAAGCAGCGTCAAACACGTGGTATTCGGGTACTACACCAGAGTAAAACCCTGCCGATTCCCAAACCATACTGTCTTGCCAACGGTAAGTAACATTGAAACCTAAGCCTTTGTAAAAATCGCGGTTGCTAAAGCTGGCATTCAAACGATAACCGGGGGTATTGAACTCTGTCAAAACACCGGGCTGACGCGATACATCCAACACATCGCGTGAAACATTGCCTCCTAACATAAAATTACCGGCTATTTTGTAGTCAAAGCCTATGCCCCAACCCAATGACGGGGTAATACCGGTTTGGTTGACAGGAATAAAAATAGGCGAGTTGGGTAATACAGGGCTACCTACCAATAGCTGGTTTACAATGAGATTTTCGTACCAGTTGTAATACGCATACCCATCAATAAATAACTTGCGTGCGATTAGGGCTTTGTAACCAAACTCGATGGTTTGAACAAATTCCGGTCTAAACTCTCTGAAAGTAAAGGGCAAGCCAGTATTGGCATTGATAGGGGTACTGCCTGTTGGGAAGAATCGGTTTACAAATTGCGGCAAGCCTCCAACCACGCGGGCAGTTCCTACTTGAAGGTTTTGCCACTGGTTCAACATCGTCGGATTACGGAAGCCGGTTTGATAAGCCACACGCAAGTTGTGGTTACGTTCGGCACCCAAGGTCAACACGGCAGCTAAACGTGGCGTAAAACGTGCTTCAAAGTTTTGGTTTTTATCGATTCGGGCAGCACCGGTTAGTTTCAAACGGTCTTGAAACAACCGCTTGGTCAATTGCACATAAGCACCCGCCTCGGTTACCATAATGCTTCGGTTAGACACCAAGGGGTCGTTTGGGGTATTGGCATCGTCAAAAATAGTTCCTTGAGTATTGGGTACAAAAGTACGTTGATGCGCTCCAACAATGATTTCTAATACAGTTGGGTCGATAATTTTATTGAAATTATACATTACCTCTGTATGGTAGAAAACATTGCGTGCCGAAAAACGCGCGCCCGGTACAGCCACCCCGCTACCCGGTGTTCTGATGGCTGCATCACGCAATTGGTTGAACAAAGGAGAACCTACGGTTGGTCGGCCTGCATCTGCAAAAGCACGCGCCGCCGCGTGAGCCGCCACAGGATCAGACAAAGCCAACAAAGGATTAGCACCAAACGCACCAATGTATTGCACCATCCAAGAGTTAGCATCGCCGGGATTGGCAAAATTGATGGTGGGTTTCCATTGGGTTTCGATGTATTGGCCTGTGCGTTGGATATCATACGAGTCGCCGGCATCTTCCATATTGGCATAAGCTCTTACAAAATAATTGGAGCCTTTCAATTCTAAGCGCAACTGCCCCGAAATAAAGTTAGACACGTTGAATCGCCCTGCACCTGTATAAACGGTTCGCCCATTGTTGAAATTAGCTCCTAAGTTCAACTCGGCATTGTCGCCAATGCGGTAAACAAATTGTGTGTGCGCTTTGAAAGCATAAGCATTGTAATTTGCCAAATCTTGCTCGCGATAGCCTGTGCGTGAAACGCGCCCACCACCAATGGAGTTAAAAGACGGTAACAAAGGCCCCAAAGCGGTGGCAAGTGGCGCTAAGGCCGGATTAGCCAAGTCGAAAAAGCCTACGCCCAATTGTCCATCATCGCCATACGTGTTTACCCCGTCATACAAAGGGTTGTTTCTTCCAATGAGGTTAGTTCCTAAAACCCCTGAGGCACCGGCAGGGCTGCCCGGCGTAGCAATAAGGTTTCTGAAATCAGAGGCATGCCAATCGTAAGGAGTACCCACATAGCCAACGTTCAGTTTGAAAGCAAATTTGTTGTTGAATGCCTTGGCATAACGAATATTCATATTATACATAGGCGATTGCGGCGCTTGCGGGTTGTTGGTATTCATTGCGCCTACCAAGGCTTGAGCGCTCAATCCTTGAAACTCGAACGGACTTTTAGAATTGATCAACAAAGTACCATTGATAGCACCAGGGCCATACAATACAGAAGACGGCCCGGGTAAAAACTCGACACTTTCTACGTCCAAATCACTTACCCCTACCAAATTGCCGTAAGAAAAGTTGTTAGTGATAGACTGTGAATCCATCCCATCAATTAACTGAAGTACTCTTGCATTACCGGTAGCTCCAAAACCACGACTGTTGACTGATTGAAAAGTGAAACTTTGCGTTTGAACTTCTACCCCTTTCATTTTTTGCAGCGACTCATAAAAGGTTGAAGTAGCTACATTTTGTACTGCCTGAAAATCCATTTTTTCAATGGCTACCGAAGATTCTAAAATCTTTTCTTCTACACGAGAGGCAGAAACTACAACTTCTTGTCCAAGATTAGTTTCTTCTTCCAGAGAAACGGAGATGTTGCTGGCATCATCTGTAACCTGCACTTCCTGTGCTACATAGCCCACATAAGAAAATACCAAATTGAAAGGAGGTGCAGTGCGCACTTTGAGGTTAAAAGCCCCCGAGGCATCGGTAATCGTTCCGGTAATCGTCCCTTGAACGGTTACGTTCACCCCTACCAGAGGCTCTCCGGCGGCATCCGTTACAGTGCCTGATACGGTAGTTTGTGCTTGTGCTTGTATGAATAACAAGCCAAAACAAACCACCAACAGGCTTTTGAGCAACACTGATCGTGTAAATTTGTTCATAAGTACTCTGTTTAGTTAATTGAATTTGGGATATAATTTTACTAATTTCAAATTTACTTTAATTTCGGAAAAGTTCTAAAAAAAGCCAAAATAATTTTATTAAAGGCTATTACTGTTTTTTGTTTTCGAGTGTTTCAAGTGTTGAATTTTCTAAAAATATGTCAAAAATGACTGCCAAGCGTTATTGGTTAGATTACTTCATTTCTTTATGAGGCGTTTCCAAAAAATAATGCGATGGGCTAAATACCTAAGTCTTACAATGCTAAGCACTATGGCCATTTTTTACCTTATGGTGGCCATCGTATTAAATATTTACCAAGAGTCGCTGGCACAAACTTTTGCGAATGCCATCAATAAAAAGTTGACCTCTCCCATCAAGATTAGTCAAGTTAGCTTTTCGGCTATCCGTTATTTCCCAAATGTTTCGGTTTCTTTGATTGGGGTTCGTTTGCAAGGAGCTGATAGTGTGGGCGGGGATTTGTTGGCGCTTGACAAAGTTAGTTTTACCTTCCGCCCCTATGACCTCATACGTGGCAAGTACAGTGTAAGGGCGGTGATACTCGAAAATGGCACTCTTCAATTGCACCAAGACAGCCAAGGGAAAGCCAATTTTAAAATATTAAAACCCAATGCCTTTGTAAAAGCCGATCAATCGCTACAATTGGATTGGTCGGATGTACAAGTCAGATTTTTTTATATCAAGCTTATTTACCAAAACCTGTTCAGCAAAACGACTTTGGGCTTTTCTTTTCAAAAGACATTTTTATCGCTCAAGAAAAAGCCCCAACAAAAAATAACCGACATCTACCTAACCGGCCATTTCCTTATCGAAGAGCTTTCGTTCAGGCGTTATACAGCGCACAATACCTTTTTCAAAAATCAAAAAACACAGCCGACTCTTCACATAAAATGGGATTTGCAACAACATAGGTTCGATATACAAGCCAACTCTAAGTTAGTAGTCAATGAATGCCCTTTGTTTTTAGGTGGCTCTTTAGACCTCTCCAACGACCAGCTACTCAACTTAGTCGTTACAGCAGACCATTTAGACCTCATCA
>DMHB01000127.1 GCA_003449595.1 Microscillaceae bacterium
GTAAGCCCCCAATGGCCAACAAGCGTTTTTATCAAAAGTCGAGAAGCCAAAAAACAGCGCTGGGGTGTAGGATGCTGGATGGTATGCCAAAAAGCAGTTTCTTCGGGGCTAAGCAAAGCGTTTTGGTAAAGTTCTTCGATAGCCTCAGTAATAAACCAGCTGCCCCAAACAAAAGAATTATCGATATGATGGATGGGCTGTAATGGCATATTTTGGTAGTTGAAATCTGTAACTTACAATCATAGATTTTTTGATGGAGCAATTTAATCGAAACACGTAAGTTTTATAACTTTACCTTCGTTCTTATTTAAAAATTTAAATCTTAATGAAAAAAACAGTACTTATTTGGGTCTTAAGTTGCTTTTTCCTGCCCAACCTCAGCATTGCGCAAAATCTGAATACCGTCTTAGAAACTTTTCAATTGCCGAATGATGGCACCATTGTTCCGGCTGCCGGTTTAACGAATGAAGATTTGCCCGACAACTTACTACCCTTTTTCTTTGGGTTAGATTATGTAAAAGAGACGGGTACTTCATTCAAACCCGTTGGTCGTATTGATCACAATGCGCGCTACAGCACTACTTTCTTATTAGAAATTACACGCAAAGAAGGTTTTTCGCCTTCGGTTTCGTTTTGGGTCGTAACCTTCGACAAAGAAAAACTGAAAAGAGCTGCCCGTCAAACTTGGTTGGCTATCAGCACAAGCGAAAACATGTTGAATGAAAAATTAAGTGCATACAGTATAATTGGTTTGGCATTTGATGACGGGAAGATTGTTTTTTCGATGTCGGATAAAGCAAAAGGTAAATATAATTATTACTATCTGAACGAAAGCGCAGGAATTTATACTTCTGAATAAAGTAAACAAAACCACCCCTTTGGGTCTTTTAGTGTAGGGCTAAGGTGCTTTCAAAGCCTTTTAGCCCTAACTTTTTAATTGGTGTTTTTATAAATATGATACAGACCAAAGTTGAAAAATTGCACAACCTTACTGGCCACAAAGATTGTGTTTACACTTTAGCCCAAGGGGCTACTCCCTCACAAATTTTTTCGGCTGCCGGTGATGGTATGGTAGTGAAGTGGGATCTGGAAAAACCAGAAATCGGAAAGGTAGTGGTGCAGGTGCAAAAATCTGTGTATGCCCTGCATTATTTACCCAAAAACAATCATTTGTTGGTTGGGCAAAATTTTGAGGGTCTCTACCGGGTTGATCTTGACCACAATACAGTGATTAACTCGCTTTACCTGGGCAATAGACCCATTTTTGACATTAAGCCGATAAACGATATACAAATCTTGTTGGCTATGGGAGACGGCGAACTGTTGTTGATGGATTTAGAATCTTGGAAAGTGTTGCAGGTGTTCAAACTATCCGAAAAGAGTGTCCGAGCCATTGCCCTGCATCCTTTGGGGCAGTTGGCAGCCATTGCCTGTAGTGACGGGTATGTGCATGTTTTGGATTTAGCAACTTTGGAAATTGTACATTCTTTCGTAGCTCATCAAAATGCAGTATTTGCAGTAGTATTTTCGCCCAATGGGCAATGGTTGCTAAGTGGTGGGCGAGATGCAAGGCTTAACATCTGGCAAGTTGAGCAGCATTTTGAACAGTTGCAAAGCATTGTAGCCCATTTATATACCCTCAACCACATCGTGTTTAGCCCCAGTGGCCGCTTTTTTGTAACCGCCAGTATGGACAAATCAATCAAGCTTTTTCAGACCGAAGGCTTTCAGCTTTTGAAAGTAATTGATAAGGCGCGCCACGCAGGCCACGGCACCTCGATAAATAAACTGCTGTGGACAAATTACTTTGGGCAGTTGGTTTCGGCCAGCGACGACCGGCTTTTGGCAGTATGGGATATTCAGTTTAGTGATTGATTTTTAGGCACTTGCTTATGATTTGCAACATTTTCTTGTAAATTTGTTTAATTTTATAAAACAATCTCTACAAAAAATTACCCTGTATGTCCACGCGCATTACTTCCGTAGAAATCAAGCAAAAAACGTTTAATAAAAAATCATTCGGAGGCGGTTATGACAAAGACGAAGTAGCAGCTTTTTTGGCCTACATTGCTCAAGAATGGGATAAATTGCTTGATGATGCCAAAGAGTCTAAAATTAAAATAGATTTCTTAGAGCGTGAAATTTCCAAACTCAAAGAAGTAGAAAATTCGCTTTTTAAAACCTTGCGCGCAGCCGAAGAAACCAGCTCCACGATGGTTGACCAAGCGCGGCAAAATGCGGAAATCAAGCTCTCGGATGCACAAGCCAAAGCCGATGCTATTTTGAACGACGCACGACTGCAAGCCAAGGCCATTATTCAAAAAGCGCAACTCAGAGCTAAAAATATAATGATTGAAGTACTTGAAGAACTTAAAATCAAAGAAAAAGATTATCATACTTTAGAAAATTATCGCGATAACTTGTTTTTAGACATTCGTGGTTTTGTGAACGACACCTTGGAAAAAGTAAGCAAGTTGGAAGCCAGAAACGCGCAAGATTATTTCCAACAAAAAATCCAAGAAGTCAAACAATTTATCGAAGAAAAGCAAGATAACTTAGGACAACAGTTAGAATCGGACGCACACAACTTGGGAAGCAACGGCAAAACCGACGAAGAAATACAACCTAATGGTGGCGGATCTTTTTTTGATGAAATTTCAAGTTAAGCCTGATTATTGCAAAAGCTTTTTTACAAAAATCTAATCCTAATCCATGCTCTTGAAAACGCCGGCAAAGTTCCTTGGTATAGAATCAGCTGTAAGATTCATCAAAATCCTGCTATTCTTTGGATGCCTTTGTGCTTGTTTTCATTGGTCAAGCAGTGATGTTTTTGCCCAAATAGATCTTCAGTTTGCCGATTGTGAAGAAATATTAGACCACGCTCAAACCGTATTCAATGAAGGCCGCATACAGGACGTAAACACCATTTTGAACGATAGTTGCCTGAAAAGACTTCCTAAAGCCAAGCGGATTGAAGGACTTCACCTGTTGGTCGATACCTACCTGTATTTGAATGAGCCGGATCAAGCCCAAAAATGGATCATTGAATTGTTGAAAGTCGATCCCGAATATCAGATCAAGTCGGGGGATGTCGCTGAGTTTCGCGAGCTTTACCAGACCATTAGGACAACCCCCGTTTTTATAGCAGGGCTACATTTAGGAGCAAATTTCTCAAGTATATTGCCTCTTAAAACTTTTAGCGTGGACAATCCGGATGAAGCCAAGGGTACTTATACCAACAACCTAAGTTTTCAGATTGGGCTAACCGCCTTAGTTCCCCTTACACGGCGAATCGAACTGGGCGCAGAAATAAATCTCTTAGGGCGTTCTTACCGGTATTCAAATACACTATTCAACTTTGCCAAGCTGAATTTTAGCGAAAACCAATTGTTGTTTGATGTGCCGGTATTTGCAAAGTTTTATTTTGGCGACAAATACACCTACAAGAACCCGCTTAATATTTATGTCTATGCCGGAGTGGCTGCTCATGTAGCTTTTAGTGCAACAGCCAATGTAACACGCAATGACATATTGAACACAGGCCAACAGTTGGTAGCGGGGCCGGCTGTCAATGTATTACCCTTGCGCAATGCATTCACTTACTCAGTGTTAGGTGGTTTTGGTTTGGAATATAAACGAGGCAGAGGGAGCTTCGTGGCCGATATACGTTATACCTTAGGCTTGAATAACTTTGTAAATCCTGAAAATAGGTACTTGAACACCTCAGGATTGATCAACGCTTACGGTTATTTGAGTAGCGATTTCATTTTCAATGCTT
>DMHB01000457.1 GCA_003449595.1 Microscillaceae bacterium
TATATGCCGAGCGTAGAAACTGGGGCAAGGCCATTGGTGCCGGCAAAAATGCGATGGCCTATGTTCGGAGGGGGGCAAAAATAGACGATATGAATGTAGAGCTGCTGTTTGGCGCAGCACTTTACAACTATTTCTCGGTTTGGATTTACGACAATTACCCCATTCTTCGGCCTGTTATCGCGCTTTTCCGCAAAGGCGACAAAGCCTTAGGGTTAGAACAAATGCAAAAAGTGGCCAACAATGCTTTTTATACCCGTACTGAAGCACAGTATTTTTTGATGCGCATTTACCGCGACGAGGAAGAAAATCCGGCCAATGCCCTGCCCATTGCCAAGTATTTGCACAAAACATTTCCCGAAAATGCCTATTTCCATCGCTCGTATGCGGCACTCAATTTTATTTTAGGCTATTGGGACGAAACCCTGCTCCAATCCAACGAAATCCTGCAAAGGGTACAAAACCAACAGGCGGGCTATGGTGCCGAAGCCGGACGATATGCTTCCTATTTCTTAGGTTATATTTACCAGTGGCAAGGCGACAAAGCCCGAGCCAAAGATTTCTTTATGCAGGCCGTGGCCTATGCCGAACAAACCGGCGCTTATGAGTATGGCTATTACCACGCAGCCTTAGCCTATTTGGCACGGATGGCCAAAGAAAGCGGCAATGCCACCTTGGCAAAAGCCTATTATGCTAAGTTAAACAAACACTTGGAAAAGAAAGGCGAGTATGCCGATGAGTTCAAAGACGAAACCAAGGAGTTTTTGAAAGCCTACAAAAAAGTGAAAGTCGTTATGGAATAGGCAGTACTTTCTTGTCTTTGAAAGTAGAAAGAATGACCATAGACTGCATATTGCTGATTTCTTCGATTTCGCTGACCTGCTCCAGCATTAGTTTTTGGTAAGAAGGGATGTCTTCGGTGATGATTTTCAACAGAAAATCGCACGACCCGGTGATGTGGTGGCATTCAATTACACTATCGATGAGGCTGATTTTTTCAACAAAAGCGTCGATGCAAGATTTTTTATGACTGGCCAAAAACACCTGCACAAAAGTAGTTACGCCCAAACCCACTTTTGAATTGTCTAAGCAAGCGTGGTAGCTGTTGATTACTCCCGAGTTTTCAAGTTTTTTGACACGCTCCAAAGTGGGCGCCGGCGAAAGGCCTACTTCTTTCGACAATTGCGCATTGGTAATTTTGGCATTGTCTTGAAGGATTTGTAATATTTTCTTATCGATGTTGTCGAGTTTCACTTTTTGCATACTCCGGAAAAATTGGGGTGGTTTGGGATAGAAACAAAAAAATATTTGGTTTTGCCTGCGAAATTATCGGTTTTTTGGCATAACACAAAATTATTTTTTATTCATATTCCGTTCTGCCAATAATACTTCGCCCTAAGGTGATTTCGTCGGCATATTCTAATTCGCTACCAATCGGTATGCCGCGGGCTATGGTGCTGACTTTGACTTCAAAAGGCTTTAGCTTTTTGGTAATGTAAAAAGTAGTCGTGTCGCCTTCCATCGTGGCGCTGAGGGCAAAAATCACCTCTTTGATTTCGGGGCTTGGAAACCGAGACAATAGACTATCGATTTGAATGTCGGCAGGTGAAATTCCTTCGATGGGCGAGATAATACCGCCCAAAACGTGGTAAATTCCTTTGTACTGAGCAGTGCTTTCTATGGCGAGCACATCTTGCGAACTTTCGACCACACAAAGTAGGCTGCGGTCGCGTTGGCTGTTTTGGCAAATTGAACAAGTAGGTGCGTCCGAAATGTGGTGACACACTTGGCAATATTGAATCTCGCGCCGCAACCGTAACAGTGCCTCCGCCAAGGTCTGAGTAAATGGCTCGTCTTGCTTGAGTAAGTGCAATGCCAAGCGAAGGGCTGTTTTTTTGCCTATGCCGGGTAATTTAGCAATTTGAGCTACGGCTTCTTCGATGAGTTTGGAGGAAAATTGCATCATGACACAAGCAGACTGGGGAAGATGAGTCGCATTAAATGACCTCAGCAGAAATGCCTCTGTCGCAAATGGCATCGCGCATAGGCTTGAGTTCTTCAAAAGAACCCATTTTTACAGTGCATTTGCCTTTGTAGTGAATAATGAGGGTGCATTGTTCTGCTTGCTCGGACGTATGCCTGCAAACTTCTATCAGGGTTTGGATTACGTGGTCGAAGGTGTTCACATCATCATTGAATACCACCAATTCACGTTCGTCTAAGAGAACTATTTCTTCTTCTAAAATCGGTAGTTCTTGAATTTTGGTCATAGTTCTTAAATCGCTTTTTAACTCGAATTGTTAGCAAATTTAAAAAAAAATAATGACTTTTGAGCGCTTTTGGGGCTTTTTTGCTAAAAAGACCTATAAGTTGCTCATTTTTTTATCCGTTTTGCTTATTTATTTCAAAGCCTTTCACCTATGAGTTCTTGGTTGGTTTTATTCATTTTGGTTGCCTATTTCGGTGCCTTGCTTTTGATTGCTTATTACACCTCAAAGGGTGCCAGTACTGACGATTTTTTTGTGGCCAACCGCCAAGCGCCTTGGTATCTGGTGGCTTTCGGAATGATTGGCGCTTCGTTGTCGGGGGTTACGTTCATTTCTATTCCGGGGGCGGTTTTCAATCCCAAAAATCCAGCTCTGAGTTCGCAGTTTTCCTATTTTCAGGTGGTGCTGGGCTATGTGTTAGGCTATGTATTCATTGGCTCGGTGTTGATGCCGCTCTACTACCGGCTGAACCTTATCTCGATTTATGGCTATTTAGAACAACGCTTGGGCTTTTGGTCTTATAAATCTGGCGCGTTTTTCTTTTTGGTTTCGCGCACCGTGGGCGCTGCTTTTCGCATTTACTTGGCGGCAGGGGTGTTGCAGTTAGCCCTTTTCGATGCGTGGGGCGTTCCTTTTTGGGTTACGGCCATCATCAGCATCTTCTTGATTTGGGTTTATACCTACCGAGGGGGCATCAAAACCATCGTTTGGACTGACACGATGCAAACCAGTTTTTTGGTGGCTGCTGTATGTGTCAGCATTTACCTCATCAAAGAAGAGTTGAGCTACTCGTGGGGGCAGTTGGTGGGCGCTGTGGCGGATAGCCCTTACGCGCGCATTTTCTTTTTTGAAGATTTCAACGATTCGCGCAACTTCTTCAAGCAGTTTTTATCCGGAACTTTTATTGCCATCGTGATGACAGGCTTAGACCAAGACCTGATGCAGAAAAACCTGACCTGTAAAAACATAGGCGAGGCACAAAAAAATATGTTTTGGTTTGTTTGTGTATTGGTGGTCATCAACTTACTTTTTCTGAGCCTGGGCGCTTTGCTTTATCTATATGTGCAGGCCAAAGGCATTCCGATTCCGGCCAAGACCGACGATTTATACCCGATGTTGGCCTTTAACCACTTCAGCATTTTTGCCGGTGTTACATTTTTATTGGGTATTACGGCGGCTACCTATGCCAGCGCCGATTCGGCCTTGGCTTCGTTGACCACCTCTTTCTGTGTCGATTTTCTGAGCATTACGCAGCGCGACGAAGCCATCCGCAAACGTTGGGTAGGGCGTGCCCATATTGGGTTTTCGGTGTTGTTGGTGTTGGTCATCATTGTGTTTCGATGGCTGAACGATGACACCGTGATCAATAGCCTATTCAAAGCCGCAGGCTATACCTATGGGCCATTGCTGGGCTTGTTTAGTTATGGGCTGTTTACCAATTGGGCGGTGCGCGATCGGTATGTGCCTTTTGTTTGTCTATTTGCGCCTATTTTCTCTTATGTGCTCAATGCCAACTCTGTGGCTTGGCTCGGAGGCTATAAGTTTGGTTTCGAGATATTGATCGTCAATGGGCTGATCACTTTCTTAGGATTGGTTGCCCTGTCGAAACCGAAGGTGGCAGCGGCGGCTTAGTTGAGTAGTTTGTTTGGGGATGAATTTAGGAGTATTTACACGTTGGTAAGTCGCGTGAAATGGATATTTTATAGTCTGATGTACAAATTCGGGACAGCTGATAGTGCTTTATCCTAAGGGGCAAATACTGTGATATACTATTTCCGAAACATTTTGCCATAAAATATCAACAGGTTTGATATTTTTACTATCTTTGGCTTTACCCA
>DMHB01000459.1 GCA_003449595.1 Microscillaceae bacterium
GTTTTGGATAACCTCTATAGCCAAATGTATAATACGCTTCTTGAGATAGAAAGGAATTTTGGCCTGCTGTAATTCATTTTCTATCAACTTACAAAGGCTTTCGAGTACTTGCTTGTTGAAAGACCCTCTGTGAAAGAAAAGTATATGTTCTTGAGAACAGAGATAAGTAAGTTTTGGAATCACTTGCATGGGGCACAAAATACTGATTCAATCACACTATTTCGGTTACTTAGTCATTGGCTTATTGGGCAACGTTAGGAAGAAGCCTCTTCAGAAAGAAAGAGGCTTCGGTTGTTTTTGAATAACAAATTACCCATTCATAGAGAGTAAGAACTCGCTATTATCCATTGTTCCTTTCATTTTCTCAAGCAAAAACTCCATTGCCTCAATCGAGTTCATATCGCTCATATATTTGCGTAAGATCCATACACGCGCTAACTCTTCTCTGCTCATTAACAAATCTTCGCGTCGTGTACCTGAAGCAGGAACATCGATAGAGGGGAATATGCGCTTATTGGCAAGTTTTCGGTCTAATTGGAGTTCCATATTTCCTGTCCCTTTGAACTCTTCAAAAATAACCTCATCCATACGCGAACCGGTATCAATAAGTGCTGTAGCAATGATGGTCAAAGAGCCACCATTTTCGACATTGCGCGCCGCTCCGAAAAAGCGTTTAGGTTTGTGTAAGGCGTTTGCATCTACTCCACCACTTAAAATTTTACCTGATGAAGGAACAACAGTGTTGTAAGCACGTGCTAAACGTGTAATAGAGTCTAATAAAATCACTACATCGTGTCCACATTCAACCATACGTTTCGCCTTTTCGAGCACCATACTGGCCACTTTTACGTGTTTTTCGGCTTGTTCGTCGAAGGTAGATGCAATGACTTCTGCTCGAACACTTCGTGCCATATCAGTTACTTCTTCTGGGCGTTCATCGATGAGTAAAACAATGAGATAGACCTCGGGATGATTTTCAGCAATGGCATTCGCTATTTTTTTCAGAAGCACCGTCTTACCTGTTTTGGGTTGTGCTACAATCATACCTCTTTGGCCTTTGCCTATCGGAGAAAACAGGTCTAAAATACGGGTAGAGTATTCGTCGTTTTTAGTACTTAACTTTAGTCTTTCTTCGGGAGAAAGCGGAGTAAGGTACTCAAATGGGATTCTATCTCTGATTTCTTCTGTAGTTTTACCATTTACAGTAGAAACACGCAACAAGGCAAAATATTTTTCACCTTCCTTGGGGGGTCTGATTTGTCCTCGCACAGTATCGCCGGTTTTTAAACCAAATAGCTTGATTTGTGAGGGCGATACATAAATATCGTCGGGGCTTGCCAAGTAGTTGTAATCAGAAGAACGCAAGAATCCGTATCCATCCGACATAATTTCTAATACACCTTCATTTTCTACAATGCCGTCAAAATCACGGATGTTATAATTTTTTTTATGGGGTTGTTGTTGCGTAGCGTTATTATTTTGGCGGTGTTGTTGAGGCTCTTTGAGTTCCTTTTCTCGAATTATGGGGGTATTTTCTTTGGATTCTTTTATCAAGGAATTGGCTTCAACTTTGATAGGGGCTTCTTCTAATTTAGGCTTATCTTGTAGGATTTCATCCAACTCGAAGGGGTTATACAGTTCGTCGTCTAATGATAGGTTGAGGGTGGAGAAATCCAGGCTTTCTTCTTCAGGATTATTGGTGGTTTGGGGCGTGAGCGCAAAATCATCATCAAATAAGCTCTTCACATTTTCGCGCTTGGGGAGGAAGTTATTTTTCCCTTCCGTATTTTTTCTTTTCTCTTCAGTATTTTGAAATTTAGAAGGGGGTGTTTGTTTTTCTTCTTTGAGCGGTTGAATGGCGCTATCAGGTAAGATGGCTTGTTGGTCTAAGATTTTGTAAACCAGCTCTTGCTTTGACAGTTTGCGCGGGTTTTTTACATCTAATTTTTCAGCTATATCTCTTAGTTCAGAGAGTAGTTTGAGGTTTAATTCTTCGATATTGTACATAAATGCGACGATGTAGTTAAAAAATACTCATTCAGTAAAATTTAGGGTTTGATAAAAAAAGTATAGTTATGGAAAATTGGCAGATTCAGTTTGGAATCAATAACTAAAGAATTGATTATGCTATGCTTGAGCAATGAAGTTGGGATACTATATTGAAAGAAATGAGATTATATGATAAAAATATACCAAAAGATGTGGTGGGTTTTGCTAAATGAAGAGACGTTTGAAAAAGTAGAGGTGTAAGAAGGCTGATTGTAAGAAATGAAATGCCGTCTTTTATTGTGCAGCAAATATAACGTGCTACCAATACAAAACAAAAAACTTTACTTTTTATTGTAAAAAAATTTATGTTTTAGGCATCTTACCTTAGTTTTGCACACTCCGATTTATTTATATTTTAATTCTATGCTCCAAATTCATCAACTCAAAAATCAGCAAGAAGCTGTTTTAGCCGGATTACAAAAGAGAAATTTTAAACAGGCGCTTTCCTTAGTGCAGCAAGCCATTGATTTGGATGATCAACGCAGAGCACTACAAGCAAGATTAGACGATACTTTGGCGCAGTCGAATCAGTTGGCCAAAAGTATCGGCGCTTTGATGAAACAGGGCAAAACACAGGAAGCCGAGCAGCAGAAACAAACTACTACTGAGCTTAAACAAACAGCTAAAACCTTGCAAGAGCAGTTGAGTGAGGTGGAAGAAGCGTTGCACCAAGTGTTAGTACAGATTCCAAACATTCCTCATGCAAGTGTAGTAGGAGGTAAGAGTGCAGAAGATAACCAGGTTGTTTTTCAAGTCGATGCGTTGCCTCAGTTGCCTGAAGGCGCTTTGCCTCATTGGGAATTAATCGCACAATATAACTTGATTGATTTCGAATTGGGGTCTAAAATAACTGGCGCCGGCTTTCCGGTTTACCGAGGCAAGGGAGCTAAACTTCAACGCGCATTGATTAGCTTTTTTTTGGATGAGGCGACAAAAGCAGGATACGAAGAAATTATTCCGCCGTTGTTGGTCAACGCCGATTCGGGCTTTGGTACAGGGCAATTGCCTGATAAAGAAGGCCAAATGTACACCGCCACCGCCGACGATCTTTACTTGATTCCAACAGCTGAAGTGCCTATCACCAATTTATATCGCAATGTTATTTTGCAAGAAAAGGCGCTTCCTATACGCAACGTAGGTTATACGCCTTGTTTTCGTCGTGAAGCTGGTTCTTGGGGGGCGCATGTAAGAGGCTTGAATCGATTGCACCAGTTTGATAAAGTTGAGATTGTTCATATCGAGCACCCTTCGAAGTCATATGAGACTTTAGAAAATATGCGTCAATATGTAGAGGGTTTGCTCCAAAAATTAGAACTACCTTATCGTGTTTTAGCACTTTGCGGGGGGGATATGGGTTTTACTTCTGCCAAAACCTATGATTTAGAAGTATGGTCAGCGGGGCAGCAGCGGTGGTTAGAAGTAAGTTCGGTGAGTAATTTTGAAACCTTTCAAAGTGTTCGGCTAAAGCTAAGATTCAAAGATGCCGAGGGGAAAACACAGTGGGCGCATACTTTAAATGGAAGTGCCCTTGCTTTACCTCGCATCGTCGCGGCGATCTTAGAGAACAACCAGACAACTCAAGCCATTGCTATTCCTAAAGTATTGCAACCCTATGCAGGTTTTGACCATATTCCTCTTCCGTAAAATAGGAAAGTTTTGAGCCAATAAAAAAACCTTGCCATAAACTACGGCAAGGTTTCCTAAAAACTAAACTAACCTATTATATGCTCAAAAAAACAAACTCGATATTAAAATTACTCAGCAGAAGGAACGATGTAATAAGCTGTATTACCGTGAAAAACCACAAACAGGCTATTGGTAGGCAGCATATCCATTTTATTTCCTAAGAATGTATTGACAGAAACTTGAGTTTCCATTACAATTACTCCTTTGCTATCGACAACTTTCACGCGAACAATACCACCGGTGAAAGCATTTTCACTTTCCTTAGTAGGTTTTTTGTTTTCAGCAACAACTTGGCTGGCAACAGAAAACGAGAACAAAACACTAAACACAAAAAATTTCAAGAACGATTTCATACAGTTTAAAGATAATATTTGATTGTTAATTGTACTTTGTCAATATGCTTGACACTTACTATAACGATGCAAAGTTACAAAAGGTTTCGCTACTCCCAAATAATATTTTAAAACAAGGTTGTATCATTGCTTAAATAAACTATTATTGTAAGTTTTTAAGCTGTTTTTGAAATTTTATCCAAATATTATTTTGAGTGTGGTAGGTTAAAGGTGCAAAAATTTTTTTTCTTTGAAATAAAATTCAATTTTAATTTTGCACTTTAGAAAGATTGATTTAAATAT
>DMHB01000458.1:0-2537 GCA_003449595.1 Microscillaceae bacterium
CGGCGGCGCTACGTGGAATAAAATCACCCCAAGCAATATCAGCAGTGAAATAGGCCGTATTTCGGTGGACGTATTTGACGCTGCTTCGGAGGTGCTTTATGCCACTGTTGAAGCCAAAAGCAAGGAAGACCGAGGCTTGTACCGCTCTACGGATGCCGGTAGCAATTGGGAGCGCATCAACGGCAAAGAGTTTGGTGTCAATGTGCGTCCGTTTTATTTTGCTCGCACCCTCATCGACCCTAAAAACGACAGTATTTTGTATAAAGTGGGGCTTAACTTGGTAGTCAGCAAAGACCAAGGGCGTACTTTCCGCGCCGTAGGAAGCGGCGTTCACTCCGACATCCACGCGGTGTGGGTAAACCCCAACAACACCGAGCACGTGGTGATTGGCACCGACGGCGGGGTGTTTGTGTCGTTCGACAGGGCGTATAATTTTTATATGTTGAAAAATCTGCCGGTTTCGCAGTTTTACCACGTAGCGGTGGACGACCAAACGCCCTACAATGTATATGGCGGTTTGCAGGACAATGGCTCTTGGGTAGGGCCGTCGCAAAGTGCCAATGGCATCGAAAACCGTGACTGGGTGAATGTAGGCGGCGGCGACGGTTTCTGGGTGTTGCCTTATCCCAAAGACCCCAACATCATTTTCTGCGAGTACCAAGGCGGCAATCTGATGCGCCACGACCGTCGCACCGGGCAAAACAAACAAGTGAAGCCTTATACCGAACCCGGACAGCCCAAACTGCGCTTCAACTGGAACTCGCCGATGCACATCAGCGCCACCAATCCCGACAGGTTTTACTATGGCAGCCAGTTTTTGCACGTTTCGTATGACAAAGGCGACTCTTGGCAAACCATCTCGCCCGACCTGACCACCAACGACCCGCAGCGCCAGCGTCAAGCGCAATCGGGTGGGGTTACGATCGATAATTCTTCAGCCGAAAACAATACCACCATTTTTACCATTGCCGAATCGCCCAAAGACGAAAAACTGATTTGGGTCGGGACAGACGACGGCAATTTGCAAGTGAGCGAAAATGGCGGCGGCAATTGGGTCAACGTCGTTGGCAATATTCCGAACCTGCCCAAAAACACGTGGTGCAGCAAGGTAGAACCCAGTAGCTTTGAGCGAAACACCATTTATGCCACTTTTGACGGACACCGCGCAGGCGACAAAAAACCTTATATCTACAAAAGTACCGATTTAGGCAAAACTTGGGTGTCGTTGGTAACCGAAGACCTCAAAGGCTTTGTACACGTCATCAAAGAAGATTTGGTGAACCCTAACCTGCTTTTTGCGGGTACTGAGTTCGGTTTGTTTATTTCGGTAGATGGCGGGCAAAACTGGGCGCAATTCACCAACAATATGCCGACAGTTCCGGTCAATGATGTGGTGATTCACCCACGCGAAAATGCTTTGTTGATGGCCACCCACGGCAGGGGCATTGTGGTAGTAGATGATATTTCGGCTTTGCGCCAAGTAACTACCGAAGTATTGGAAAAACCTATCCACATTTTTGAAATGCCGCCGGTAGTGCTTCGTGGCAACGCTTCTTTCCAAGAATATGGCGGTGGCGGCGAGTTTGTGGGCGAAAACCCCAAAGAAGTAGCTCTCATCACGTATTATCTAAAAAAACGCCATACCTTCGGCGACTTGGATGTAGAAGTTTACAACGAAAAAGGAGAATTGCTCAAGAAAATGCCCGGAGGCAAAAGCGCCGGTATCAATATGGTGGAATGGGCTACACGCCTCAAAGGTGCGAAGGCTGCCCCTACCAACAATACGCAGGCCATTGGTGGCTCTATTGCAGGGGTTTCGTTGCCGGAAGGCAAATACACCGTGAAAATCAAGAAAGACGAAGAGATTTTTACAGGCACCATCGAACTGGTAGCCGACCCTAACTCAGTACATAGTGCCGATGACCGCAGGGTGCAATCGGAGGCAGCAATGCAGCTGTACAATATGACCGAGCAAGTGGCCTACCTCTACAACACCGCAGACGACATTCAGAAACAAGCCGAGAAAGCCGCCGAAGCCGGAGGCAAAGCAGCCAAAGATCTCAATGCCTTGGCCAAAACCCTGAAAGATTACAAAAACTCGTTGGTAGATGCCGAAGGCGATGGCTACATCGATACCAAAGAGCGCATCCGTGAGGAGATTTCGGAGCTATATGGCGCTATCAATGGCTATGCCGGCAAACCTTCGCAATCGCAATTGGATAAGTTGGCCGGTTTGGCGCAAGATCTCGGTGTGAAGCAAAATGAGTTTGAGAAAATCAAAAATGGCGATTTGGCCAAAGTCAATACCAAATTGAGCGGCGACGGAGGTACAGCCCTCAAAGTGCAAACTTTTGAAGAGTTTAAAGCCAAAGAATAAGGTTCTATTCCTCCAAAACACAAAAGGCTGCCCAAGTGGACAGCCTTTTTTATGTGTTATTAGATATAGACACCTACCTATTTTAGACAGAAAATTTTTCTGCCCTTATTTGTGTCCCACAAACAAAACAGCGTTGACTGAATTGATCCTTCGTAGAGAC
>DMHB01000458.1:2891-7569 GCA_003449595.1 Microscillaceae bacterium
ACTCTCCCACCATCACAAAAGCGCCCCAAAAATAGGGTTCAGGGTGCTTTTGCCGCAATTGCTGCTGGGCATTGCGAAAGGCTTGGTGAATCTCCTGTTTTTGGGTCAGCCAGTAATCGTAAAACAAGCTCATCATTTCTTGGGTGGCTTCGTCCGACACTTTCCACAGCGACATCAGCACGGTTTGTGCCCCGGCAGTCTGAAAAGCACGCTGCAAGCCATAGACCCCTTCGCCATTTCTAATTTCGCCCAAGCCTGTTTCGCAAGCCGACAACACCACAAGGCGGGTATAGTCTAAATGCAGGTTCATCGCTTCGTAGGCTGTCAGGATGCCTTCCGAACCGGTTTCGAGGGCTTGTTTGGCACCCGTCAGCAACAACCCTGACCGCAGCAGTGGGTTTTGCGCCAAGACTTTGCTGTCCATTCCCAACAGGCGTTTTTGGATGGTATCTTTGGGCACATCGGCCATAAAAAAGCCGTGGGTAGAGATGTGCAGCACATCGGGATAGCGCAGCGATTTGACCAACGACTCGGTGGCATCGTCTTCCAAATAGGCCGCGTGGTCTATTTGGGCTTGGGTAAACACTTGGGCAATGTTACCTACCTCGGTTTTGGTGCCCGGCAAGGGGCTGATGCTGTTGCCATTGAAAAAGCGTTGGGTAGTATCTAAGCGCACGGTTTGGTTGGCCAAGAGGTCTATGCTCCGCTCGTCTCGGGTGGGCAGGCTGTCGGTGGGGGCGTTGTTATAATCCGGAAAACCAATCAACACGCCGCGATCTAAGCGCTTGGGGGCGGTTTTGGGTTTTACCAAGTCCTTGGTGTTGGTCAGCATTTGGATGTCCAACTCGTCGGCTAAGAACTGCCGGGTGTTGGGGTTGAAAAGCGTCAGCAGGTTGATGGAATTATACACCCCGTCGGCAGAGAAATACACCTTGCGCACGCCTTGCAAACCGGCTTGGATGGGCTGCCAGTATTTGGCATACGAGTAGGTATCTTCCCGTTGGGCGCGGATGAGGTTTCGGTAGTAGGTAAGCGAGCGGGTTTCCAACTCGTGGCCATTGTCCAACACCACCATTTCGGGGTATTGGCTTTGGGGCTTCACCACCAAGGCAATGTATTTGACCGAGTCGGGTTGCCCTTTTTGGAAGTTAGTAAATCGCACGATTTCAACGGCAGCCTCGCCGGGTTGGAGTTGCTTTTGAATGTCTTGCCACGTGTAGCGACGGGTTCGGTTGGTATTGGCAAAAATCTCTGACTGAAGTGAAATCTCTTTTTCTAAGCGGTCGGTTTCTTCTTGCAATTGTCTTTCAATTTCAGGGCTGATGCCTTGTTCAGTCTTTTCTTCCAATGACATTTCTAACAGTTTGCCCAGATATATTTTTTGCGATTTCCATGCTTTGTACTGATCAATTAGGGTTTGATTGCCACTCTGGATGATTTGGTTGTGCATCTTTTGCGAAGCTCGAAATAGCATCGCTTTGGTGGTGAGTTGGAGGTTGAACCAAGTCCCTGCGATTTCGGGTTTTTGCTCATAGTATTGAATGGCAAAAATGTAAAAGTTTCTAAAATACACCTGTATGCTTTGGACAAATGCCTCCCGTTGGGCTTCAGTAAGCGAAGGCAGGAGGGCTTCTACCTGCATTTTGACAAGTTCTATGGTTTCTGCAAACAATGGCTCAGCACGGGGCAAATCATCCATATCTAAGTAAAGTCCTGCCAAGTTATTGAGCGACTGGGCATAGTCGGGGTGTGTTTTGCCCAAGGCTGTTTTTTGTATTTCTATGGCCTCCAACAGTAGGGGCTTAGCGCTATTGAAATTGCCCATTTCGCTGTACAAATTAGCTAAATTTTGCAAGGCTGTGGCATAATTGGGGTGTTTCTTCCCAAAGTTTGCAAGTAGAATTTCCAGTGCCTTTTGGTAGAGCAGCTCGGCATTTTCATAGTCGCCTATTTCATTGCATAGCCCCGCCAAGTTGTTGAGGTCGGTGGCATAATCGGGGTGGTTTTCTTCCAGTATTTTCTTGTCTATCTCCAACGCCTCCAGATAAAGCGGCTTGGCACTGTCATAATCGCCCATTGTTTTGTATAATTCTGCTAAGTTGTTCAGCGAAGAGGTATAATACGGATGTTCTTTGCCCAATTCTTTTCGGATGATTTCTAACGACTCTTGGTAAAGGCTTTTGGCACGTTGGTAGTTGCCTATTTCGCTGTAAAAGGCCGCCAAATTGTTCAATGAGGTGGCATAGTCGGGATGATTTTTCCCTAAGGCCGTTTTGTAAATTTCGCAAGCAGCGAGGTAGAGCGGCTCAGCATCGGCGTAAGCGCCCATAGCCTTGTATAACACGGCCAATCCCATCAACGAAGTGGCATAGTAAGGATGGTCTTTGCCCAAAACCGATTTGTAAGTTTCGCTGGCAGTTCGGTAGAGCGGTTCGGCATTGTCATAATCGCCCAAGGTTTGGTATAGCAGCGCCAAATTATTGACGGCAGTGGCGTAGGTTTGGTCTTGCTTGCTGACCTTTCGGGCATATAAGCTGATGGCTTGCTTGTAGTAAGGAATGGCTTGCATTAGCTTCCCTGCTTCTTTGTAGTTTTCGGCTGTTTCGTAGGCTTTTAATATCTCTTCAGGAATTTCTTGTGCGAGGATAGTACCGTAGGAAATAAGAAGGAATAAGGTGAAGAATAGGTGTTTCATTGGGTTCATCCATTGGGGAAAAAAGACAAAAACATATTTCAACTAAGTAATTCTGTTCTCAATAGGGCTTGGCATATTGCTTCACAAAAACTTCGTACACTGCCCGAACACCTACTTGTTCGGCCTCACTTGCGGTGTTCAACGCTTGTCTATAAGCACCTAACGCATTAACGACCAAGCCTTTTTGTACAAAAAACGAGGCCAAAGCCAACCAATCCTCCGTTTGGGTTGGGGGTGTAGGCAAGTGGTTGTCTGACAGAAAAGCTTCCATAGCTACCTCAAGGGCTGCCCAAGCTGTTGGGTTGGTACTTACCGGCTGCAGGGTGAGGCTGGTGGGGTGTAGCTGGGGCAGGTTGGGAACACTTATCGTGATTTTGGCCGTTTTTTCAGGAAAATCTGCCGAGGCCAAGTTCACAAAATACAAGGTATCGGTAGTAGTGATGGATTGGACAACTTGGTCGTTTTTGTCCTGAAAAACAAGCCGATAGCTTGCTGCTTGGGGCACAACAAACCAAGCCACACACACCGACGACGTAGCATAGACTTGGTAGATGGGCAGCTGGTGAAAGAGCAACACTGAGCCGACTCTTTGCGCTCGACTACAGTAGAGAATTGCATAAAATTCTGCCTGTTTTTCTCAGAGGCCGCTACGGCCATCATATACTCTTGTCGGTTTTGGTTGATGTCATCGACATCGGCGATTAGCTTGTCTAAAATAAAACTCACCATTTTGCTGCGCGTACTGGTTTGGGCAAGTTGTAGTTGTGTGAGTAGGTGTTCGGCCTTCCATACGCCGGCGTGCGGCATACGCACGGTGCTGCCTGTGGGCAAATGCCAAAACACCAAAGCGCCTGCTATCGAAATTTTGTCTGTTTCTTGGAGGTCGAACGAGCTTCCCAAAACCAAAGGTTGGCCGTTGAGCAAACACGAGCCTTTTACAAAAGACACCATAAACGACGCTTGTGCTTGTAGGTTTCGACAGGTAGCAAGTCCGAAAAACAGGCAAAACAGAAGTATAGCAAGTTTTTTCATAGTAAACAGCGCAGGTTTGTTGCTTTTTTATAACGTCGTTTGGGCGTTTTCTTATTTTATCGCTCAGCTCACACTTTCCAATTTATGGAACACAATGCGGTTGATGGTTTGCATCATTTTGCCGATAGGCTCGTGTGCGCCGTCGCCAAAATGTTGCGCCAATTTCTCGCCCAGTGCTTCGTAATGCGTGCCATTAATCCAGTCGATGACGGTAGGAAAAGAATAATCGCGGGCTTGGAGTTCCGCCCGATACAACGCGCAATACAACCGATACATTTCGATTTCTTGCTGGAAGTCTTCAGAGATAATCAGCTCAACGTTGTCGAACAAGCGGATGGCAGCATCCAAAATGGTAAAAAAATCGACTTTGGGTTTTTGGTAGTCCAACACCTCAGCAAATTTCTTGGGTTCGGCGCGTATAATCTCACTTTGCAGACGAGCCTTAAGATAGTTGCTAAATAGTAAATGGATGGAGGTGCAATATTTTTCGTATTTCTTGCCCAAGCCAACCATATCGAGCAAATCGCCCTGCTTTTCGACCTCAAAATTCATCATCTTTCGGAAGTTACGCTCTTCAAAAGGCAAGAGGTAAGGGTCGGTAGCGCTCACTTGATCCAATTGGCTGTAGTACTTGCCATAAAAACACTTGATTTGGGTGTTTTTGCGGTTGAAGGTAATCTGCACATACAAAGGGTAGCCCCAATCGCCACCCGGTAGTTCGACAGGGTTGAGCAGCGTATTCAAAAAGAACTTGGTGGTGATTTTCTTAGGTTTTTTCATAAAAGGCGCGCAACTTGGGCTGAAAATGCTAAATTAGTTCAAAAACTATATAATTTTTTTATGAGGAGGTCTATCAACTTGGTTTTTCCGGCACATATCAACTTTGTAATCGTGCTGATCGGCATTTTATTGTTTTTTTATGTATTGGTTATAGGTTCTAATATTTTGGTT
>DMHB01000048.1 GCA_003449595.1 Microscillaceae bacterium
CACGCTATACCGCTGCTTCAATTTTGGTAATGCTCAAGGTTTCTTGGGAGTAAAGCACACATAAATAATCCTTTCCTAAGGTATTGTCCATCTGTACGTAATAGCGCTCATCAGGAATGGCCACTGCATTGCCCGCATAATTCAGTGCAGGGCTAATGCCCGGCTCGTTAGGGAAAATGGTAAAATTCTTGCCTGTTTTCAAATCAGAACCAAACGCATAGACAAAAGCCGGCTCGTTGTTGGTAATGTATAACCTGAAAGTGGTGCCTGAGCTGTATGATTCTTGCATTTGGTAATAGCCTACGCCGTTTACACTTTTTGCAAACTTGGCTTTCATTTCTTGTCCATTGGCCAATTGATACGTTACTTGTCCTGAAAGATCTTCAGCTTGGTTTGTATTTTGTGGCAAAGCAATTACTTCATAAGCATACTTGGTATAGTTTACAAAATCTTCGTATTTCACCCATATAAATCCTTCATTGCCCCAATTAGAACCCCAGCTATTCATAATTTCAAAAGCACCACCTTCTTTTTCATCATCATAACCAATCACACACATGGCATGGCCTCCATATTTGTTGGCTGGGTTTTCATCGGCCATAGCCGACCACACCCCACGGGCTTTGAAAAAAGAAGGAGGCAGTTTCATCCCAATAATGACAGGATTGCCACTTGAAAGTGCTTTTTTCATTGATCTTATTTTGTTGACCTTATCTTCAGCGTCGCCAAAAAGCTTCGCATAATCCTGAATTTTAAATTGCGCTGCATTGGTAAAAGCATCCTCAGGCAAAGCATCAGGAGTAGGACACGGATCAGCTACCTTGTCAAACTTAGAAACTCCTGTTTCACGCATAATATCAAGTGCCTTGTTGATGTATGTGCCATTCTGGCAATTCAAATCATCATCAAATTTGATCAGACTATACACAAACAAAGGCGAAAAAGCATTATTAGTAATTTGGGTTTTGTCTTTCCAGCCATTGGTTTTGGCCTCTACAATGGTGCGGCCAGCATAAGCCGACGACCAGCCGACACAAGTGCCAAACTGCCCCTGGCTTTGCGGAATAGGGCAATATTCTTTGAGTGAGGCCTTGGCAGGCAACCCTTGGTAATTACGGGTCAACAAAGGCGCTTTTTTTAGTACTTTATCATAGGCGTTATCATCAAAGTTCATGCCCATACCCGGGTCTTGCGCCCAAGCGGTAAAGGTATAAAACACTGACAACCAAATGAATAGAGAAATCTTTTTCATATCCTGATGTATTATTTGGGGTTTATACTGCGAAATAAGAAGCATATATTTAAAATGCTTTTTAAGCTCAAAAATTGTACGCAAAGCCTTGAAACTGGCTAATTCTTTTTACAAAACCAGTTAAAATAGTACCAGATCCTGTTTAGAAAAAATTGCACTATACACCATAAAAAAGTAACTTTACAAAGTTTGAAACAAATTATTGACCCCTAAATATTTTTCATATGATCAAAACTAAACTCATCCCCCGTACTCCTTCGGCGTATGATCCCCCACTTCTGATCAAGTCGCTCTTGGCGCAATCGCTCAAATATGAACCCCAGCGCGAAATTGTTTATCGTGATTTGTTTCGCTATAACTATGTAGAACTGAACCGCAGGGTGCGCAAATTGGCCAATATGTTGACAGACATTGGCGTAAAGCCCGGCGATACAGTAGCGGTTTTAGACTGGGATAGCCATCGCTACTTAGAGTGTTTTTATGCCATTCCTGCCATTGGAGCCATTTTGCACACCATCAACATTCGTTTATCTCCGGCGCAAATTCTCTATACAATGAACCACGCCGAAGACAAAGTGGTCATCGTACACGAAGATTTTCTACCCATTTTGGATGCTATCAAAGACCAATTGACTACGGTTGAGAAATATATTTTGGTGTCTGATAAAGTCTATCAAAACGAAAAACCCAACCCCACCACTTCCATTTCTTTTGTGGGTGAGTTCGAGGAAATGATCAACCACAAAAGCGATCAATATGAATTTCCCGATTTTGACGAAAATACTTGGGCTACTACCTTTTACACCACCGGCACCACCGGCAACCCCAAAGGGGTATATTTCTCGCACCGCCAGCTTTACCTCCATACCTTAGCTGTTCTGATGGAAATTAGTGGAATGGATGCACAGGGTCGCTTCCGCTCAAGCGATGTGTATATGCCAATTACGCCTATGTTCCACGTCCACGCTTGGGGGGTGCCTTTTGTAGCAACTTTGTTAGGCACCAAACAGGTTTACCCCGGAAAATATGAGCCTGAAATGCTCCTCAAACTACTTATCAAAGAACAAGTAACTTTCTCGCATTGTGTACCGACTATCCTACAAATGTTGGTAAGCAGCCCTGCGGTCAAAAACTTCGACCTGAGCAAGTGGAAGGTCATCATTGGTGGTTCGGCGCTCAACAAAGCATTGGCCAAAGCCGCATTAGACTTAGGTATCGATGTTTTTGCTGGCTATGGTATGTCGGAAACCTGCCCGGTGATGGCGATGACTTACCTAAATAGCGAACGAATGAAACTCAGCAAAGACGAACAGGTCGAATACCGCGTAAAAGCCGGTGTGATTGCCCCTTTTGTGGAAATTAGACTGATGGACGAAAATGGCCATTTCTTACCCCACGATGGCAAAACAGTAGGCGAAATCGTTGCTCGCTCTCCTTGGATGACACAAGGCTACTTCAAAGAACCTGAAAAAAGCGAAGAGTTATGGAAGCATAATTGGCTACACACAGGCGATATTGCCAGCGTTACGCCCGACAATTTTATCCAAATTGCCGACCGCGCCAAAGATGTCATCAAAACCGGTGGCGAATGGGTTTCTTCGCTCGAAGTTGAAAATATTTTGACCCAAGTAGAAGGCGTAGCCGAAGCCGCCGTCATAGGGTTGCCCGATGATAAATGGGGCGAACGCCCCCACGCG
>DMHB01000249.1 GCA_003449595.1 Microscillaceae bacterium
AAAACCCATTTTGAAGCCCAGTTGCCTAAATTTGTGTGTATTGAATTTGGCAAGAAGTATCACCAAAAAGCAGTACAAACCATTCAGTTGACGGCTAAACCACAACCCTCATTCAATAAAGATTTTAGCCTATTGGTCAAAAATTTGCAAGAGTTTCAACAACAAGGGTTTCAGCATTTTATCGCCGCAGAGTCTTACAAACAAATAGACCGCCTACGTACTATTTTCGAGGAATTAGACCCACAACTTCGATTTCAGGCGCTGCCGGTAGCTTTGCGCGAAGGTTTCATCGACCTCGAAACTAAAACCTTGTGCTATACTGACCACCAAATTTTTGAGCGTTTTCACCGCTACCGTACTGCCGAACGATTTGCCAAATCGAAAGCACTGACTTTGCGCGAATTGCGAACGCTACAACCCGGCGACTATGTAACCCACATTGACTATGGCATCGGTCGATTTGCAGGGTTAGAAAAAACAGAAGTAAACGGAAAACAACAAGAAGTCATTAGACTTGTCTATCGCGATAATGACCTTCTTTTCGTCAATATTCACGCTTTGCACAAAATAGCCAAATATGCAGGCAAAGAAAGTACCCCGCCCTCTATCAGCAAATTAGGATCGGGTGAGTGGGAAAACAAAAAGCGTAAAGTCAAACGGCAAGTACAAGACATTGCCAAAAACCTTATCTCTCTGTATGCCAAGCGTAGAAGTGCGGCGGGGTGTGCCTTCTCACCCGATAGCTTCTTACAAGCCGAGTTAGAATCCTCCTTTTTATACGAAGATACCCCCGATCAAGCCAAGGCCACCCAACACGTAAAGGAAGATATGGAAAAACCTTATCCAATGGATAGATTAGTCTGTGGCGATGTAGGCTTTGGCAAAACAGAAGTGGCTATTCGGGCAGCTTTTAAGGCTATTTGCGATAACAAACAGGTTGCTGTATTGGTGCCTACTACTATTTTGGCCTTGCAACACTATAAAACTTTTCGGGAACGCTTGGAAAAATTCCCTTGTAAAATCGAATACATCAACCGATTTAGAAATAGTACGCAAATCAAAGAAACCCTGAAAAATATTGAAACCGGCGAAACCCAAATCTTGATAGGTACACACCGAATTGTCAACAAAGATGTAAAATTTAAAGATTTGGGATTACTTATCATCGACGAAGAACAGAAATTTGGGGTAAAAGTCAAAGATAAAATCAAAGAAATGCGTGTCAACGTCGATGTGTTGACCCTAACTGCCACCCCTATTCCACGTACACTGCAATTTTCTATGATGGGTGCCCGCGATTTGTCTATCATCGCTACTCCGCCTACCAATCGGCAGCCTGTTACAACCGAATTACACACTTTCAATGAGGCAGTCATACGCGATGCCATCACCTACGAAATCAGACGGGGCGGACAGGTTTTCTTTGTGCACAACCGAGTCAACGACATTGACTCAATAGCCAATATGATCTTGAAATTAGTGCCTGATGCACGCATTGGTGTAGCACACGGACAAATGGAAGGCAGCCGCTTAGAAAAAGTAATGCTTAAATTTATTGAAGGAGAGTATGACCTGTTGATTTCTACCAATATCATCGAATCAGGCTTAGACATCCCCAACGCCAACACTATTATCATCAATATGGCGCATATGTTCGGTCTTTCAGACTTGCATCAAATGCGAGGCAGGGTTGGTCGGTCTAATAAGAAAGCTTTTTGCTACTTACTTACGCCGGCGTCTTCACTCCTAAGCACCGATGCACGAAAACGACTGCAAGCTTTAGAAGAATTCTCAGATTTGGGCGACGGATTTAAGATCGCTATGAGAGACTTAGATATCAGAGGCGCCGGTAATTTATTAGGTGCGGAGCAAAGTGGGTTTATCAATGATTTAGGATTTGAAACTTACCATAAAATTTTGGATGAAGCCGTACAAGAACTAAAAGATACCGAATTCAAAGAACTTTTTCTCCCCTCCTCACTATCGTTAGATCAACAACAATACCTCACAGATTGCAATGTTGAGACCGATTTACAAATCCTTATTCCTGATTCATACGTACAAAACATTTCTGAGCGTCTTAGCCTCTATTCTCAATTAGACAGTTTAAAGGATGAAGCTGCGCTCTTAAAATTTGAAAAAGACCTCCAAGATCGTTTTGGAATCATACCTGATGAAGTAAGAGATTTGTTACAAACCGTGCGGTTGAGATGGATCGCCGAAAAAATCGGCTTTGAAAAACTTACCCTAAAAAACCAGACATTGAAAGGTTTTTTTATGGCCACCAAAGAAGATTATTTCAAAGGCGAACAATTTGGAAAAGTCATCCTATTTTTGCAAAATCAACCTCAAAAAGCCAGATTAAAAGACTATAACGGAAAGCCTATGCTGATTTTACCGCATTTAAATACAATTCAACAAGCTATTGATATACTTTCGGCAATGCTTTAGCGTTCATGGTTGAAATTGCCATGCTACAGAAAGTTTTGGCATAGTTCGTGTTATTTTTACTATCAATTCGTAATTTTGTCTAAGCAAAAATCTAATAATAAAGTACAGGTTATATGAACAAACAAGTAAGTTTACTGAAATCAGCCTGCTTTTTACTTATCGGCTCCATGCTTTTTACTTCCTGTTTCTTTGCCAAAAAGCCAAAGTTTCAGAACAGTAAGAACGTAGCAGATAAAAATCAGCGGAGTATGGTAACCGGTGTCCTCTACAATGATGAAGAAGACCCAGAAACCAGTCTGAAAGTCCACGAATACCAAGGTCAACCCGACGCCCCAAACTTGGTATTTATTGAAGGTGGAAGAATGACGATGGGGGCTTCCGAAGAAGATGTGGTAAGCTCGCGTGACAACGTGGAGAGAACCGTTAGTATTCAATCTTTCTTCATGGATCAAACGGAGATTGCTAATATACACTGGCTTGAATATATGGCCTATTATGACAATGGCAAACACGCTGATAAAATACCGCCTCAATACCAATCGATGGGAGCAGAAGAGTTCCGTAAGCGCGTATTGTTGCCTGATACCACTGTATGGGCCGACGAATTAGCCTTCAACGACTCTTATGTGGCGAATTATTTGCGTTTCCCCGGTTTTAGATTCTTCCCTGTGGTGGGCGTTTCTTGGGTGCAAGCCAAAGATTTTTGTACTTGGCGTACAATGGTGGTAAATGAAAACTTAACCCGTGAAGCCAAGAACAAAGGGAAGCTTTCATTTGCTGAAGAACTGCCCGACGGTACTTCTGCTTCGCTCGAAACCGGTGTGGTTGTACCCGAATACAGGCTTCCTACCGAAGCTGAGTGGGAATATGCCGCCAAAGGTTTGATCGGAACACAATACAATGATGAAAACCAAGCCAATGGTCGTATTTACCCTTGGGATGGACACGCTGTGCGTAATCCTTACGATACAAAAAAATATCCGATGGGCTTTATGCTGGCTAACTTTAAGCGTGGCCGTGGTGATTATGCCGGTATTGCAGGCCGTTTGAATGATGGAGCTTTGATTACAGAATACATTTTCGCCTATCCTCCTAATGATTATGGTTTGTATAATATGGGGGGTAACGTGAGCGAATGGGTAGAAGACGTTTATCGCCCCGGTGCTTTGCAAGATATGGCTTCATTAAACCCTGTACGTCGCCAAAAGTTGATCGATGATCCTGCAAACGCACAATATAAAATTGCTTCAGATACTACTAAAACTGTTTTCCGTGATGATAGCAATCCGTATAACCCGGTAAATGAAAGCAATAATCAAAAAATAAGAAACTCATTAATTGACGACAATGTGCGCGTTTACAAAGGTGCTTCTTGGAGAGATGTAGCTTATTGGGCATCACCCGGAACCCGCCGCTTTTTGGATAAAAATGAATCAAGCAACTTCATTGGTTTCCGATGCGCTATGCTGATGGCTGGTGAAACAGTGGGCGAAAAACGCCGTACCAACAGCATCAATGCGAGCAATAGCAAGAAATAGTAACAACAGTTATTATGGAGA
>DMHB01000414.1 GCA_003449595.1 Microscillaceae bacterium
TGTTGTTTTTCTTGAGAAGCGTTTTCAGCTAAGTTCTTCTTTAAGAATTGAGATAAGCCCTTGCCTTTGTACTCAGGATTTTTTTCTAAGAAAGGAGATTGAGCAGCATACCATTTATTGTAGGTTGGTTCGTCTTCTACCACTACAATAAACTTCATAGCAAAGTGCCCCTTTCCACATACTTCTGTGCAAGCAATTTCGTAGTTGAAGTTAGGATTGCCGGTTTCTTCTCTCATTTGGGCGGTAGTCTTGGTAGGTACAAAATAAAAACTTGTAGGCATACCAGGAACTGCATCCATCTTCAAGCGAAAATGTGGAGCAAACACACTATGCAAAACATCTCTTGCTCTGATCTTCATCAATACTGGTTTGTTAACAGGTAAGTGCATTTCACCGGCCATAAAGTCATCGTTAGATGTTTTATCCTCGAAGTCAATTCCCATTTCATTCTTACCATCAATTAATCGGAAATCAAACTTCCCTAATTTTTGATCCTTACCCGGATATCTTACTTTCCAAGCAAATTGATGACCCATAATTTCTACTTGAACAGCATCCTTGGGGGCATCTTGCTTGATGTCCCACCAAACTTTGTTACCATAAAGAACCAATACAGCCATAATTACGGCAGGCAAAATTGTCCAAAAGGTTTCCAATTTAGTGTTATCATGAAAGAAAGATACTTTTCTGTTCTTATTGTACTGATACTTATATGCAAACCAAAAAAGAGCTGCATTCGTAACTAAGAACATTGCTGAAATGACCGCAATCGTAATCCAAAATAATTGATCAGTTTCGACTCCATGGATGGAGGCAGCCTTAGGAAGGAACTTTTTAGCAGCAATAGGAGAATACCATATGGTAGCTGCTAAGCCTAAAATAGGCACCCAAAGCATCAGAAAGCCATTTACTTTATTGCTAAAACCTACTTTATCTTCAGAAGGCGTTTTGACTAAAGAAGCCAAACTTTGTATCCTAAACAAAAGGAAGAAGATAGCAATAGCAAGAACAACAATAAGTGCAAATAATAAACTCATAATGGGTATTGAAATTTACTTACTGACTAAATAATTTGAGCAAGTCAATTGTTTTAAAATTATACAACCACGTGATGCATACTTTCTTTCAAGAATGGATCATTTTTAGGTATGATGTTCGCTTTTGAAAAATTAGACGCAAACACATATATAAAAGCACTTGCAAACATCAGAATAGTGCCAAACTCAACGAAACCTATGCCTCCATGTTTTCCGACAGTACCCGGCATAATCATCATGTAAAAATCTAACCAATGACCCACCAAAATAGCGCAAGCAACAATTTTGAGGATTATCATTGTTCTTTTGGCATTTCTAGTCATCAATGACAAGAATGGAAAAACGAAATTCAAGAAAATGTTTAAGAAAAATATAGGTTTATAGAAACCGTCATGCCCCACCATTCTCTCGTGAAAATAAATAACCTCCTCTGGAATGTTGGCATAGTAATACAGTAGAAACTGCGAAAACCAGATATAAGTCCAAAACACGCTGAAGGCAAACATAAACTTACCCAAATCATGTAAATGGTTTTCATTAACTGACTGCAAATACCCTTGCTCTTTTAATAAAACAACGGTGAGTGTCGTAGTAGCAACACCGGTTACAAACCAGCTTGCAAAACAGTACCAGCCAAACATAGTGCTAAACCAATGTGGATCTATTGACATCACCCAATCCCATGCAGAGGTAGAGCTCGTTACTGCAAACACTACAATAAATACAGCTGAAAAATACACCAGTTTATTATGGATAACAGGGTTTTTCAAATATTCTTTCTTATTTGTAATCTGATCTTCCTTCAAAGACAGTTTTCTCAAAAACAAGAACAATCCAAACCAAACTGAAAAATATAGCACCATTCTTAACAAGAAGAAGATAGGAATACCAGATTTTGGATCGAGTGGATAAAAAAAGAATGCACTTTTTCCATATAAAATTTCATCGAACCCCGGACCTTGCTTGTATAAATCACTATGTGTCCAGTGAAAGAGATCGTGCCCTGCCACCAAGAAAGTAGCCAACATAACCACCCCAGTAATTGGCAAAAAGTAGCCGAAAGTTTCAGGCACACGCCTTACCAAGGCAGACCAACCTGCGTGAGCCACAAATTGGACAGCAGTAAAGAATACACCCACTAAAGTAATACCTGTGAATAAAATAGTGCACAACCAAATATTGGCCCACAAGCGTTTAGTCCAATGGTAATGGCCGTGTTCGCCACCACCACCAGTCATGGCGTGGTGTCCTTCTGCGCCGTGATGCCCTTCTCCAATGCCTAAGGCAAGTAAAACTGCGCCAATAGCAAACAGCGCTACCCCTGTGATAAAAGCGATAATTAGCTTTCGCTTGAGTGACGCAGTAAATTCAAAGTTTTTTTCGTCAGCAATTGATATATGTGAAGTCCCTGCCATAATTGATGTTTGCTATAATTAGTAAACTTAATTTCTTAAAGTGTATTTGAATTACTTTTTCTCTTCTTTCTTTTCTTCTTTTTTAGCTTCAGCTTTTTTCTCTTCCTTTTTTTCTTCTACTTTCTTATCATCTTTCTTTTCTTCCTTGGTACTACCACCATTGAGATCATCCTGAAGCTTGTTCACATAATGCACCACCTTCCAACGTTCCTCAGGATTCAGCTGAGAGCCGTGTGGCCACATCCTGCCTTTTCCATAAGTAATCACGTGAAAAATATGTCCCGCATTTTTAGTGATGCCTGCATAGTTAGCAACACCTTTGTAAACTTTCCCAACTTTACCTTGCCCGTCACCTACCTCACCATGGCAAGGAGCACAATACTGTAAATACAATACTTCACCGTCTTTCAGTACATCTTGATTCAATGGAACAGGATTTGCAAGTTCTTTTTCTGCCTTTACCAAGTCATTCGGCCCAATATTATAAACCATCAGATCTCGGATAGTAGTTTGACCTGTTGAATCACCTTTGGAAAACACCGTATTATATGTACGCCTGGCTACAGTATTTTTTGCAGGAAGACGCATATTCATTCCAAATGGATTGAATTTATTCTTCTGGCCTTCCACTTGTGTATAACCTTCGTAAGCCTTCGATACATACATCTGAGGGGCAAACTCATACCCGGGGTGATTTCTGTCTTTTCCACAGGCGGTAAGAAGAGCCACACCGAGTAAACTTAAGAATAGAAAATATCTTGTATTCATAGAATGATTAAAGTTCTTTGGTTTTGAGATCTTCAGCACCATATTTGCGAAGAACACTCTCAATTTCAGTTTCAGATAATTTATTAGCTCCCAGATCAACTGCCATTACAAACTTATCGTCCGTGCTGCGAGGATCGAACATTTTGGCCTGTTTGCCAGGCCACAGCCCATTGGACGCTAAAAAAGTGAATACCATTCCGAAAGCAGCAAAAAGTACTGTCAATTCGAAACTTACAGGTACAAAACTTGGTGGAGCTATATAATCCTTACCTCCAATAATCATAGGCCAAGCTACCCCCATAGTGTAAGACTGTAAGGATATAGCACAGGTCGTACCGGTTGCACCAAATAGGAAGGCAGCTTTGGAAAGTCGAGATCTTTTATGCCCCAAATATTCGTCTAAATGGTGAACAGGATAGGGCGTATAAACCTCATGTATTTTGACACCATCAGCCTTGATACCTTTGACAGCATTGATAAGTGTATCTTCTGCACTAAATATGCCGACTAAATATTTTTTAATTTCAGCCATTTTCTTTCAAAAAATTAAAGATTAATGAACAGACTCTGTTTTTTCTTCA
>DMHB01000272.1 GCA_003449595.1 Microscillaceae bacterium
GGTAATAAATGGTATTTTATGGCAGATGTATAACAAAAAAAGGTAGCTAAAACCTACGGAAAACAGTTGTTTTTAAAAAAAACTACTTGGTAATCGCTACTTTTTTCTCGTAAAGCAAGGCTGCTCGCAGGAAACTACCTATATTTAAGTCTTTATGAACTTTGGAAAATTGCTCGGCTTGCCACCTGAAAACCACTTGTGCTACTTGTAGGGTATCGGTAGCAAAAAAATCGGGCTGAAAGGTAAATACATTGGTATCTTTAAGCGTAATCTCCTCATTTCCAACAGATTGCAAATTCGTATGATACTTAAAAAACCGTTCGGCAAATAGCTGTACTTTCCGGTCGTCAGGATGCCAGTAAATTTCTAAAGACTCATTGGGCTTGTGCTTGTCGGGCAAGGTGAGCTTTGCAGTTTGCGGCAGGGTTATTTTCTGGGTAAGTTCTTTGCCATTACTCAATACAATGCTAAGGTCGTAAGTTTGACCCGGCAATAGCCGCAAAGTCGAATCGGCCAAATAATAATAAGGACGTTGGGTCTTAGGATAAAAAGCTACCTTAAGAGGTTTCTGCGCCAGCGAAATTTTCCCTTTTTGGATAGCTACATAAGCGCTTCCTTTGTAGCGCAAAGTTACCGAAACCTGTTGTGATTGTTGGCCGGTTTCATCTGTAAAAACTTCAAAAATCCCTTGCACAGCTAACCATTCAGGATTGTCCACCTCTGCCCAAGGTTGCTTTTCAACTTGGTCAGCCGAACAAGCCCATATAGCCAGAATACAACATACAACTAAGAATAACGCCGCATACGGAGGCTGTTTTTTTATCGGGCTATTCATCGCTGCGGCGGTCTTCAGTAGGTTTTTTCTTTTTCTCATCAACGACCACAGGCGGTCCGCCTTCTGATACGGGTGTCGGAAAGGTTTTAAGGGTAGATTTGACCACCATACGCGCATCAATTTCGCGCAGGGTTCGGATAATGACCAATGCAAAATCGTTTTTGCCATGCCAGTAATCAAATTGGCCTACAAATCGAATGAAGACAGTAACATACAATTCAATCCCGTTTTCATTGAAGTTTTCGACATTGAAGCGCGACTCAGCTAACAAATAGTCCTTTTGAACTACTTCGTGGCGTAATTTTTGGATGGCTTTCTCGATTTTTTCAATCTCGATGTCAATTGGGAAGTGGAGTTTGTAAGTATATTTTTGAAATCCTGCTTCGGTGTAGTTGGTAATCTTCTTTTCTACAAATAAGCTATTGGGGATAAAAACCAAGCTTTTGTCGTGAAAGGTACGAAGCCGGGTAACGCTTAGGCCAATGCGCTCAACAAAACCATCTAAATTGTCGATCATAATCCGGTCGTTGGTTTTGAAAGGCTGTAAAATGAAAATGGTAAAGCCTCCAAAAATATTGATAAGGGTAGTGCGCGCAGCAATGGCCACTGCCAACCCCCCAATGCCCAAACCAGTAACCAAGGTGTTGATTTTATACCCTGCATTAGACAAGCCAATCAATACGGCTATGGTCCAACCCACTACATAGACCACCCGCTCGACTGCAGGCAGCAAACTGTCATCAATTTTACTTTTATTGCCGATGGTCTTGGGCAAGAAATACCCTTCCATCAACCCATTGAGTATCCGCAACAAAAACCAAGCAACGGTCAAAATGACCATAAAACCCATTCCTTTGTTGAAATAAAACTGTACTTCGGGTGTAAAATCGAGCACATCGCCAGCCCACCAAAAACCTCCCAATACCATAGCCAACACGATAGGCTCTTCGGCGCGATCCAGCAAAATGTCGTCGAGCATCGACTGGTTGCGGCTCAAAATGGCTTTGAGTGTGATGGTCAGAAAACGATAAGACAAACGCCCAATGATGAGTGTACCGACGATGATTCCGAATGCTTTGAACCAAAGCAAAAGGGAAGTATTCAGGAGTAGTTCTTGAAAAAAAGACATACAAACTGTGTTTATATTGTGTGTGGTGGTAGCACCCAATCGACCCCGCCAGCTATTTCTAAAGACATAAAAACAGGGTCAAATCCAGTGCTTAGCTGATAGGAAGTAGCCAAATGCGTTTGAAAATTAGTCAATTTATCTTGTTCGACCAAAGCCAGGGCACATCCTCCAAAACCCGCACCGGTCATTCTCAGCCCTCGGCAGCCTTCTATGCGGCTACTTAGCTCAAACAAGGTGTCGAGTTCCACCCCGGTTACGGCATAGTCATCGCGCAAGGAAAGGTGCGACTGGGTCAAATATGCCCCTACTTTGTCCCATCGCTGCCTTTGCATCGCTTGGCACAAAGCCTTTACCCGCAGGTTTTCCGTAACCACGTGTTTGGCGCGTTGGTACAGCAAGGGTTCGGCTTGCGCCAATGCCTCCAAATCGCTCAAACTACAAGCCGATAGGTGCGTCGCTTCCGCCCCGTGCTCTTGAAGCCAATTCAAGGCCAGTTCGCACTCAGCACGCCGTTCGGCATACTTTGACGCTACCAAGCGCCTTGGTTTGCCTGTATGTATCACACACCAACTAAGCGAAGGCGGCGGAACAGCCTCTACCAACTCAAACGACAAGGTATGACAGTCGAGCAGCAATGCCTGCCGAGGCTGCGCCAAACTGATGGCAAACATATCCATAATCCCGCAAGGCATTCCAACCCATTGGTTTTCAGCGGCTTGTGCCAACTTGGCCAAAGAAACCCTTTCGGGGAAACCCCAAGCAACCAATGGCTGCAAGACAAACCCGAGCAATGCCTCAATAGCCGCCGAAGAAGACAAACCTGCGCCTGTAGGCAAATCACTGTGTAGCGCAATTGACGCACCCGGTAAGCGGTGGCCTTGCGCCAACAACTGCCTGACAACCGCCTGCGGATATATGCGCCAATCGCTGAAACTATGAAAAACCGGCTGCTGTAAGTCAATCTGAAACGTTTCTGCAAACTGCGCCGACCTGATAAAGATTGTAGGACTTTCGTGATAAACCACCGCCGCCCCGATGCCCAGCTGCATAGCCGCCGGCAACACCCACCCGCCATTGTAGTCGGTATGTTCGCCAATCAAGTTGACTCTGCCGGGAGCAAAAGCCAAGGCTATTTTTTCGGAAGATACTTCAGGAAAACAGTGCCGGAAAGTGGTGTATAAAGTAGGTGAATCTATGGAAGCCATCGGGCAGCAATTTAGCAGTATATGGCTGAAAATCAAACAATTGTGCGTAGTTCGTTCAACAAACGTTTGTACACATTTTTGTCGTCGCTGCGATATACCCAGTGGTGGTCGAACGTTTCGTAAAACACCGGTAGGGTTTCGTCTGTGATGGTGAGGCTATGAAATTGGGTGTTTTTCTGCTGTTGGATTCGAATTAGTTTTTTGACTTCTTCGCGCAGGTCGAACATCACAAAATCAGACACCATCAGCAGGTCTGCTTCGCGGTAATCGTTGGTTTGTAGCATTTCGATGGCCGCGATCAGGGCCGGGGTGGCATCGGTGCCCCCGTGAAACGACATCATCAGAAACCGGATGACTTCGTCCAACGAATTGGCCAAATCGAGCAGGTTAATGGTTTGAATGCCAATGGAAAAAGAAATCAAAAAACATTTTCGGTGCTCTTGGGCTGCCATTTTGAGGATGGCAAAACACAAGGTTTTGGCCACTTGTTCGGGCAGCCCTTCCATCGAGCCGCTGGTATCGATGCAAATGATAAAAGGCCCTTTTTCCTTTCTTTTTTGTTTTTGTTGTTTGATGCTGTAAACCTGGTCGCTGGTTACCAACTTTTTACCCTGATATTGCCACGTAAGCAGGGCTTGGTCGGCATATTTTTTCAAAAAAACGGCCTCGGTTGCCTCATAACCCAAGTAGCTGATTTCGGAAGGAAGCACCTTGGGCAGCTCGCTGCTTTCATAAATGCCGTCTATTTCGGTGCGGATTTGCGGGTCGGTTACCCAGGTTTTGTGCGTGATTACATTTTCATAGATTTCTTCGTCCAGTTCAATTTCGGCCTGCCGCATTTTGCCCAACATATCGGCCAAAGCTTGCAGATTTTGTTCGTCGTGCAACAGCTGGGCATATTGTTCTAACACATCGAAGCCGGTATTTTTCCATAGTTTGCGCTGCAAATCCCAGTAATTGCCCAAATCTTGAATAAAGGGCGAAATAATGCGGCTGAGCTTGGCAAATTCTTCTACTTTGGCCTCTACCCATTGTTGGTGTTCTTCAAATTGTTGTTGCCAATGCGTCAGTTCAAATGCAAGCGATTTGGCCGTCAGCAAGGCATTCCATTGCGCCAATAAATCTTCTGTAACCGTTTCAAGGGCAGCCAGTTCGGCGGTGTAGGGTTTGGCTTGGCGCAGCAGGGCTTGTGCATCGATGGGGCGCGTTAGGTCTTCCAATTTTTGCTCATAGAAGGCTACATTGAGCGTTTCGGCAGGATAAATTTCTTTCAGCAGGTTGGTGGCATAATACCAATTTTGTACCCACAAAAAAGTAGGCGTATCGCACCAGCGGTTGTACTGGTTTTTTTCTTCGGCATAAGGATTGGCGGCTTCGGTTTTGAGATACGCCCGACGCATCCACTTCAAAGTATCTTGGATGATTTGACGGCTGATACTTTCGTGCTGCTTTGCCAAGGAAATCAAGGGGGCATTTTCGAATAACTGGTCTAAACTCTTTCGCAAATAGTCGAACCCATAGTTTTCAAAAATAAAATCGCCCAGCTCAAATATTTCAGGATGTATTTTGTGGCAAATGTATTCTACCAAATAGCGGCGGGTAGGTTTGTCGAATATTTGGCCAAACTGTATAAATTGGTCAAAATCTTCAGGCTGTAAAGTGGCGTTGTTCCAAGCATTCATAGATAGAGAGATAACACGCAAAACAACAATTTGTCTATAAATTTAGCTTTTACAAGACAAGCCCAAGCCTTGCAACAAGCCGAAAACGCTTGCGCGATGACTTAGAATGTCGAGGCTTGTATTAATTTTGCCAAGTGTGCCACCAAATAAAACCTCAACCCTGAACCACCTTTTCTTTATGCAGGCATTTCTCCAACACCGCTCTTTATTAATTTTTTTCATCGCTTGGGGTGTGTTTAACTTGTTTGTAAACAACCACGCCATTTCGCTTTGGGACCAAGACGAGGCGGCCTATGCTGGTTTTGCCCATACGATGATAAAAACCGGCCACTGGACAGTGCCAGAGTTTTTGTGGTCTGAGCCACATCGCAAAACACCGCTGCATTTTTGGGCTATTGCGGGCAGTTTTTACTTGTTTGGCGAGAACGAGTTTGCGGTGCGTTTTCCCAGCGCTGTGGCGATAGTAGGGGTTTGCGCCCTGCTTTGGTATTTTGGTGGGTTGGTATTTGGGGCGACGTTGGGCAGAATGGCTGCCGTGCTGATGCTTTGCTCTATTTTCTTTCCGAATTTGGCCAAAATATCTGTAACCGATGCTTTGTTGATTTTCTTTGAAACCTTGGCCGCTTTGGCCTTGCTGCGCTTTGTGCAACGGCCTGCTTTGTGGAACAGCCTGCTGGTGGGTGTGGGGGTAGCCGGAGGTTTGTTGGTCAAAGGTCCGCCGGTGTTGATTTTGGTGGTTGGGATGATAGGCGTGCTGGCGGTGCTACATCCGCATCGGCTGCGCTTGCTGCGTCCCGACTTGCTCCTGTTTCTGCTCGTAGGCTTCGTGCCGATTTATGCCTGGGGGCGAGCCGCTTGGCTAACCGACAACGGAGCTTACATCCGTTGGATGATAGATTGGTATATTTTGAAGCGCGCCAGTGGCGAAACTGTTTTTGGCCAGTGGGGACCTCCGGGTTATTATTTGTTGCTGTTTTTGCTTTCGTTTTTGCCTTTTGCTTGGTTTTTCCCCAAAGCTGTGGTTGGTTTTTTGCAGACCCTGCGCGATGCAATCATTGGCTGCCTACTCCCCGGTGTTTTGCTGCCTGCTGCTTGGCGCGAACGAGCGGCACAAGCAAGGGCTTATTTTAAGACTGCCACCACCAACGAAGAAGCCAATATGCGCATTTTTGTACTGGCTTGGCTCTCGGCGGGCTGGGTGGTTTATGAGATTTTGCCCAGCAAACTACCGGCTTATGCAATGGGCGCAGCCCCCGGGATGGCCATTTGGCTGGCCTTTGTCATCGGGCAAACCACCCCCGACCAATTGGCTTCGCTGCGCTATGGGCGGTTTTTCTATGTTTTTTTTACCATCCTCATTGCCTTGGCGCTCCCCATTGCGGCCTTTTTGCTGCTCGATGTTTGGGGCATTGTGGCGGCCAGTCTTACGTCGTTTTGTTGGTTGGCTGCCGCCGGATTGCTTTGGCGGGCCTATCGCGCACAGCAATTGGACAAAATGCTGCGCTTGGGCGTGATACAGGCTTTGGTATTTGTCCTGTTGGCTTGGGTGTTGATTGTGCCCTCGTTTGAGCAGCCCCGCTCTGCTACCAAGCGAATAGCCCAAACCATCCAACAACTTTCTCCTAACGCCGATCCGGTGGTGTTGCACATTCCATACGATTTGCCCAGTTTGCCTTTTTACCTTACCCAGTTGCCGAAGACGTATATTCCGACACCCAAAGGCGAGTTAGACACCGTCATTACCTATTTGCAAGATGACAAAGCTTATGTGTTTGTATTCAACCAAGAACGACTATCGGCGCTTCAAGAAGCTTTGAAGTTGCAGGGCAAAACCTTGCCTTATCCGGTGTTTACGGTACAAGGATGGGTGAGCGATATGGGCAAATTGATTGATTACAAAATTGTGTATAAGTCGAAAATGATGCAGCAAAAAAATCCTTAAAAGCTGCTTTTCTCCTTCATTTGCCACTCCTTGCACACCTCAGGCTTGCGAAGAGTTAAAAATTAGTGCAAAGTATTTCGGTTTTTTAAAATTCTCTGGCAAGTCTTTTTGTTCAGATAGGAGCGTGAGAGGACAGGTGCTTGCAATTGTGCAGAAAGTAGCTTGCGTGTTTTGTATTGTAATATTGAATTATTACATCTCTTGTTAGAAATACAATACTTATTACGCAGTGCGTGTTTTATATTTTAAATATAGAGCCTGTTTAAACTTTCGCTTGTTTTTTAGATAATCTTCTGAGAAATAAAGCTATAAAAGCTAAAAAGTGCATTGCCATCCAATTACGGATT
>DMHB01000366.1 GCA_003449595.1 Microscillaceae bacterium
TTTGTTTTGGACGATAGCAATGACTCTATCAAAGCGCGTATCACCTGCTATTTGGTATTGTTGGATGCCTACCTGCGAGAGACACGAAGCCGAAAACTCATTTTGCACAAAAATTTGGGTATATCCTTGTATAATTTTCCGAAACCAAGCACCATAAGGCTTGAATAGCCATTGGCTTGGCCGAAAAACAGCAGAAATCAACAAAGTTGGAATTTTATGTTGGTGAAGGGTTTGTAAAATATAATACCAAAACTCATATTTCACAAAAAACGCAATATTGGGTTTTACGCAGGCTACAAACTTGTGTGCGTTTGAAGGGGTGTCCAAGGGCAGGTAACAAACAAAATCTGCCAAAGCATAATTTTTAGATACTTCGTAACCAGATGGAGAAAAGAAGGTAATTAAAATTTTATATTCCGGATACGCAGCTTTGAAAACTTCGATAACTGGCCGAGCTTGCTCAAATTCGCCCAACGACGCTGCGTGAAACCAAGCCACCGGAGCTGTATTGTCTTGAAAAGCCGCCGATAGTTCTTGAAATAAATGTTGGCGACCCGTTCTGAATTTTCGGGCTTTCTGGTTAAAAAAGGAGGCTATCCAAACCAAGAGGCTGTAGCAGCTTATGCCTAAGCGGTATAAAAACAGCATGCAATAGGGGTAGATTCGTTCAAAAAAAGAACCACTTCGCTTGTAAGTGGTTCTCAAAGTTATTGAAAAAAAACAGCACTTTAGGCGTTCCAGCTCATCGGGTAGTTATGATCTACATATGCCAAAGCCTGCTCGGTGAGATGTAACGGCCTGAAAGTATCTATCATCACGGCATATTCTTTGGTTTCTACTGCACCAATGCTTTTTTCGGTGGTGCCAGGGTGTGGTCCGTGCGGCAAGCCGCCCGGGTGCAGGGTAAAAGAACCACGGTCGATGCCTTTGCGGCTCATAAATTCGCCTTCAGCATAAAACAACACCTCGTCCGAGTCGATGTTGGAGTGGTTATACGGGGCAGGAATGGCCAACGGGTGATAATCAAATAGACGGGGCACAAACGAGCAAATCACAAAATGATTGGCTTGGAAGGTTTGGTGTACCGGTGGCGGCTGGTGAATGCGTCCGGTAATGGGTTCAAAATCATAAATAGACAAAGTATAAGGGTACAAAAAGCCATCCCAACCAACAACATCAAACGGACTGAAAGCATACACATATTGATGCAAATAGCCTTGTTTCTTGATTTTAACCAAATATTCGCCTTGGGCAGACTCAGTGATTAACTCTTGGGGTGGGTGAATGTCGCGCTCGCAGTAGGGCGAGTGTTCTAATAATTGCCCCAAGGCATTTCTGTATCTTTTGACCGTTTCGACAGGTGAAAATGATTCAACAATAAGCAGACGGACAGGTTCTGCATCAAAAGTAATTTGATAAATGGTAGTACGAGGAATGACCACATAGTCGCCTTTTTGAATGGGTAGTTTGCCAAACTGCGAATGCAAAACCCCTGAACCATCGTGTATATAGAGCAATTCGTCGGCCTCTCCATTTTTATAAAAATAGTCCATTTTTTTATGGGTAGGGTTGCAGACCGAAATCACCACATCTTGGTTCATCATCAAAGGTAAGCGGGCTTCTAAATAGTCGCTGCCAGTGGTGGTGATGGTCGAGGTGTTTAGATGGGTTTGCAACAAAGGATTGTCTTTAGCAGCTTTGGAACCATAAGGCACAGGCGCTAACACTTGTTTAACCTGCGTAGGCGGAAAAATATGGTATAAAATCGAATATATTCCACTAAATCCTTTAGAACTCACTAATTCTTCTTTGTATAGACTATCGTCGGGCTGTCGGAATTGTACGTGTCTTTTCGCGGGAATTTTGCCTAAACGGTGATAGTAAGCCATAGTATTTTCAGTTAAGTTTTTCTTTGCAAAATTACATTTCTACAAGCTTAATTCCTAATATAAAAACCTAAGGCAGCTCCTCTCTAAAGAAGAACTGCCTTGGATATGTGATGCGGATTGGGTGTTATCTGGGAGACATCCGAATGGCGCCATCCAGGCGGATGGTTTCACCATTGAGCATACAATTTTCGACAATAGATTTGGCCAATAGGGCGTACTCTGCCGGGTTGCCTAACCTTGGCGGGAAGGGTACTTGTGCGCCAAGTGCTTGGCGGGCTTCATCCGACAAAGTGTCAAACAATGGTGTAGCAAATAAACCTGGCGCAATGGTTACCACACGAATTCCCTCGCGAGCCAAATCGCGGGCGATGGGTAATGTCATCCCAACAACTCCACCTTTAGACGCCGAATAAGCTGCTTGCCCAATTTGCCCATCAAAAGCTGCCACCGAGGCCGTGTTGATAATTACACCTTTTTCGCCCAATTCGTTGGGTGTATTCCGGCTCATCGCTTCTGCACACAGGCGCAAGGTATTGAAAGTGCCAATTAAATTTACTTGAATTACTTTTTGAAAAACATCCAAAGGGTGTGCACCTTCTTTGCCAACGGTTTTGGTAGCAGAACCAATGCCTGCGCAATTGATGTTGATATGGATGGCACCAAAAGTTTGAAGTGCCACTTCTACAACCGTTTTGATGTCAGTTTCATTGGAAACATCGGCTTTCACAAACTTTGCTTGTTTGCCCAATTGTTCGGCCAATTGGTTGCCACGAGTTTCATTCATATCTACAATGACTACCTGCCCGCCTTGCTGTACAAATAACCTGGCACAAGCTTCGCCCAAACCCGAAGCTCCCCCCGTAATCACCGCAGTTGTGTTGTTGAGTTGCATAAGAAATAAAAAAAGTGTTGATTTTGAGTTGTAAATGAAAAGAATAGTTAGTTAAACAAGCCCACTTATTTTTTGTTTGAAAACGGGCTTTGTGAATGGGTAATTAAGAGTATTATCATTATTTTTGGCCACAAACCTTTACAAAAATGAC
>DMHB01000426.1 GCA_003449595.1 Microscillaceae bacterium
GTTCCCACCCTCCTTTGCCGTCTTTTATCATCGCCAGCACATTGTCGGAAATGATGTGAAGGTGCGATTTGTCGAAATTGATAATGTCTTCGATTTTATCGTTCACAATTAAGTATTCATACAAGTCGGTCAAATTTCGTGGTAGTTGGAAATTGATGCAAGTATAAAGATGTTCTTGTGATTCGCGCCGCAGCGAAGGATATACATATAGCTTCACATTGCGGCTAAACAAGGTGCTGAACGATTCTAAGATTCCCCCTTTGAGGTTTTCGTAGTATTTTTCTTGGAAAATGGTTTCTAAGTTATAAACCCCCAGCACAATGCCGATTTTTTGTTTGGTGTATTGAGAGAAATAATTCACCAAGCGGTAGTATTCCTGATAGTTAGAAATCATCACGTGCATACCCAAAGAGCAGAGTATATCGACACGATCCAAGAAGTCTTTCTTATCGATTTCCCCGCTTTTAAGGCTTAGGTCGGCCAAGGTGAGTTCGGCCAAGGTGAGGATTTTACTTTTGTCAACATCTTTTTCTTCAGCAAAATGCTCGTAGCCACAGCGCAGCATATCCATATTGACGTGGGTAACCGGTCTGAACCTGCCCCGCAGTGCTAAAATATGTTTTTTGTAAAGCAAGTCGGAAGGCTGCATTACGTTGGTATCGGGGCCGAAAATGGCAGCATTGGTAAGGCCATTGTCCACCAACTCCAAACTCACCAATCGATTGTCAATATGGGCATAGTCGGGGCCGGTAAGGCGCAACATATCTACCTCTACACGCTCACGCGATAGGCCATCCATCAGCGAAGTAATAAATTTTTCGAGGTTGTCGGAATAATAATAACAAGCATACATCAAATTGACCCCCATAATACCCACCACGGCCTGCTGGTCTAAGGTATTGGGATCGTACATATTGATGTGCATAACCACTTCATTGGGTTCTGTATTGGGTCGAAGCTGAAATCTTGCGCCCAGCCACCCGTGCCCTTGGGTGGTGCGGGTAAAATTGATGGTAGTTACAGTGTTGGCAAAAGCGAAGAACGGGCGATCGTCGCCTATTTTTTCGCCCAAGCGTTCTTCAACCAAATCGTATTCACGGCGAATCATTTTCAACAGGCGGGGTTCGCAAACATATCGACCACTTTCTTCGACACCATAAATGGCATTGCTGAAAGTCATGTCATAAGCCGACATCGTTTTAGCCACTGTATTGGAGGCACCACCAGCTTTAAAAAAAATGGCTGCTACTTCTTGGCCTGCCCCTATTTCGGCAAAAGATCCATAAGCCGGGTGTTGCAAATTGATAATGCGTGCTTTTTCGATAGCGCTTTGGTTGCGTGATTCCATAATGTCTCCGTGGGTTCAAATAATAAGGTTTGTAGAACTGAGCACCGGTTGAGATGCTGAAAAAACTGTTCCAATTTACACAAATAACGCCAAGAAACTCTAAAAAAGTTTATGCAGTAGTTATTTAGTATGCTTGTTTAGCACTTATCAAGGATAAGGTGTCGTAATTGGGCGGCGCATTCTTCTACGCTTCTCGGATTGGCAGCAGCCCAAGCACCTGTTTCCGAAGAAGCATTCCATTTGATTTTGTCGGCAGCCCGTAGTGGTGGGTAAAAAGCAATGTGCCAGCGATAATAATGGGCGGCTTCGGCATAGGCGGGCATATTGACGGGGGTTTGATATACGCCCATCATATACGGAAAAGGCCGTTGAAACAGGGAATCAAAAGCTTTGGTGACGCTTTGCAGCAATTGAGCCAATTGGGTAAAGTGTATGTCCTCAAATTGAGCCAAACAATGAATGGGCGAGCGTGCTACGATGTACACCCCATAAGGGTAATCGTTGAAATAGGGGATAAAAGCTAAAAACTCTTCGTTTTCGGCCACTAAGCGCTCTTTTTCGCTGATTTCTGCTTGTAACATATCATCCCAAAGGTTGCGCTGGTGTTGCTGCCAGTAGGTTCGGCAATTGTCTAATTCGATTTGCAACTTGAGCGGTAGAAACGGGTAGGCATATAGCTGGCCGTGGGGGTGGTGCATCGTTACGCCTACTTCTTCGCCTTTGTTTTCAAAAATAAAGATGTACTGTACGTTTGGTTGTTGTTGAAACCAAAGCCAGCGGTCTTGCCAAAGCTGTAAAATGCGCTTGATTTTTTCGATGCTGAAATCTGCCATCGAAGCCGTGTGGTTGGGGTCATAAAGCAATACCTCGCAAGCGCCGTGGCTGGGCAAACTATGGTAAGGTGGTAGCGTGGGCTTGGGTGTAGGAGGGCTTTGGCTGAGCACCGGAAAATCGTTGGGGTATGCTAATACATCATACGCCTCAGGGATTTGTGTTGATCCGGGACAAAAAGGACAAGTATTTTTCTGTAAATGAGGTCTTTGTTGGCGGTTGGCTGCCACCATTGTATAAGTGCCCAATAACGGATTCCAGCGAAGTTCTTGCATCCTTCAATAGCTATTTTAAGTAATTAGGGCTTCAGCGGAAAATCTTGGGGTTTGACAGGCTCCAATACAATTTGTTGTGTGGGTACGGCAAAACTTACGCCCATCTGCTCGGCGGCTTGGATGATTTGTAGAATGATGCCTTCGCGAATGCGTAATTCTTCATTATAAGTGGGCGCAGCAATGAAGGCATAAAACAAGACATCATAGGCAAATGGACCTACGTCGAACAACGAAATCATATATTGCTCTTTGCGCGTGTGCGGATGCTGATCTACAATTTCGCGCAAGCGTAGGACAAATGCCTCAATTGTAGCGCGCGGAGTGCCTAATTTGATTTGTAAGACAGTTTTATACATCCTGAAAACGCGCATTCCCCAGTTATCGATAATCATATCGGTCAGTTTGCCATTGGGCACGTGTACCAACGAATCGTGGATGGTGCGGAGGCGAGTCGATCGCAAACCAATGAGTTCGACCTCGCCGCTGAATTTATCGGTTACTATCCAATCGCCCACTTGAAAAGGGCGATCCAAAAAGACTGTAACCGAGCCAAACAGGTTTTTGAAAGTGTCTTGTGCTGCCAATGCAATGGCCAAACCACCCAACGAAAGACCTGCAAACAAAGCAACGACATTGACATTAAGTTTGCCCAAAATGAGCACAAATGTGGCAATGACAATGAGTATTTGCAGGGTGGTTCGCAAAAATGGGATAATTTGCTCGTACCAAACATCGTTGCGCATTTCTGATACGTGATCCAGATAGACAGACAACACATCGACCAAACCCAAAAACACAAGTCCCAAAAATACAGGCTGTAGCAAGTCGATTGAAAACAACAATCCACTCGAAAAGAAAGCCGGAAATTGGATAATCGGAATAACCCATTGCAGCAACTCCATCACCAAGAAAATAGAAAAGGCGCGTGCAGCACTTTTCAGCTTGGGTTTTTCGGGGCGGTCGTGTTTAAGTCGGCCAACAAGCCGAGCCAAGAACATTCGAAAAGCAAAAGCCAACAAACCATACAATAATAAGGCTGCTATGAACACTACAACCAGGGCCGTATAATGAAACAACGACAAGCCTAAAATGAATTGGTTTCGGAGTTGTTTCGGAAAAATCCCAATTAATAACTCGCTTTTGAAAGGGAAAAGATTCGCGTGGATTTTGGGTATTTTCTCTAAGGTTTCGCTCGAAAAATACCAACGGCCATAGACCTGCTCCAAGTAAATTTCGGGCATATCCTTAAAAGGATAAAACACCGCTTTTTTGCGGGTGGTGTCCTGAAAATTTGGATTGGTTGGTACTTGTTTAAGATCGATGTAGAGCCCCTTCCCATTGATGATTTGCTTGAGCTGCGTGGCTAAGCTATCTAATTTGAATTTAGAGAAATTGGTATAGGGATTAAAAGCCAACGAAGCACGTGCCGGATGGTAATTGTCGGGCCGCGTGTTGTCGTAAAATACATACATCGCTTGGTAGGGTGAGCTAAGCGAATAAGCTTGTTTGTTTTCAAGCTCAAAATTTTGTGCTTTCGCAAAGGGTGTTCCGACGAACACAATTATCCATAAAGCAATTAGACTTTTGCAAAGTTGAAAAGCTGAAGCAGTAAATCTCATCAATCAATCAAGTTAGTTGAGGCAGTACAGGGGTGGTTTTTTTTAGATACCTTGATAATTCCCCTTTCTTTTTTCTGAAAAACTTTGGATGGCTTCTTGCCAGTCGGGGCTGCCCAGCAAACCGGTTTGAAGTTCGACCTCCAAACGCTGGCTATCTTGCAAGTCCATCGACAAGCCCTCATCAATGATTTGATTGGCAATGGCCAAGGTTCGCGGGGGGCTAACTTTGAGTTTGGCAATCCATTGCTGCACGGTTTCTTCTAAGGCATCCGGCTTGACCAAAGCGCTGACCAAGCCATATTGTTGGGCTTCGGCAGCTTTGAAAAAGTCGCCCAAAAGAATCATTTCTTTGACTTTGGCCACACCTACCAAACGGGTGATGCGGTAAGTGCCCATAATGACCGCAATGCCCAGCTTGACTTCGGGCAGGCTGAACTGCGCGTTTTCGGCTACAATTCTAAAATCGCAGCAAGCAGCCAAAATCATCCCACCACCGATGCAATAACCTTGTATTTTGGCTATTTTGGGCTTTTTAATGGCCTCGAATGTATCAATGCAGTGTTGTTGATGCCTCAATCCTTCTTTGAAGGTGGCTTTTGGGGCTGTTGGCAAGCTAAAAATGGCAGATGTATCAACACCGACAGAAAAATGGTCACCTTTGCCTTCCAATACCACCATCCAAATATCGGGGTTGGTTTGAATATGTTTGGCGATGGCCTCCAGTTCGTCTAAAGTGGCCGCATCGAGGCTATTCATACTGGCGGGTCGGTTGATACGCATACGCGCCACGTGGTCGATTACCTCAAACTCCCATTGTTGGTAGTGCATAAAAAAGATGAATAATGTGAAACCTATGGAAACAAGCAAAGCATCCTGCTTGAATTATATCACCAAATTATTTAAAATTTACCCATAATTAGCCAAAAACAACGATATTTCAAACAGCTTTTTGAAGGAGTCGGATAATTGGTTAGCACCATTTGTCTATTGAACAAGAAAAAAGAATTGATATACTTTTCTAAAACCAAATTATTTATGAAAACTGTATTTGTATGGGGGCTGCTTTCAACCGCACTATTATTTTCGACAGCGCAGGCGCAACATACCAAATCGGCTACGCCGGATTATTGGTTATCTAATGCTTCTCGATTTCAATTGATTTCCTTTCCTAAAGGTGAAATTGGGGAATATGTGCAGAAAATTTTTAAAAATGTAGATTTTAAACTTTGCTATTTCAATCCAAAGACTGATGAATATTGGTTTCGGCTTATTGACAAGCAAGAAGAGATTAGTTTTGCGCTTTGTAAAGAATCTTGGAGCGACGGTTTGGAGACTGCTTATCATATTCATAATTCTGAACTTTATGTGCGGTTGCTGGAGCACGAAAAGCCTACTTGGCACGTTGTAACCTCGCCTGCTGCCAAGAAAAACATTGAAAAAATTCTGCACGAAAACCACATCGATCTGCATCAAGTTGATATTTGGGCTTTTGGCGAAGAAACCATTAGTGATTCTTTGGGGTACTCTGAAAGTCATCCCGAAAAAATGACCTTGGCCTATGGCGTATATGATGGGCAAAAATTTTGGGTGTTTGACTTTGAAGGCAATGAAGTCAATTACGAGCGCGACAATGATTTTCATTGGAGTTACTAAGCTTTTCGCTGTCTTCAAAAAAGGTATTTTATGTGTAGATTTGTGCCTCTAAACACAAAATGTTATGGATAATCCGGTGATTATTTTGGGCGCTAAACACTTGGGAATGGCTGCTATGGAAATTTTTCAACGCAACCAAGTTGTGATTTATGGTTTTTTGGACGATGACGAGCGTTTGCACGGAACTGAAATTAATTTTATTCCGGTTTTGGGGCGCACCGAAGACGATGGTTTTTTGAAGCTTATTGGCAAAAAATGCGAAGCTTTTGTGGCGATTGATGATCTGGCTTTGCACAAGCGACTGGTCAAGCTGTTGAACGAACGCCGCAAAATGATGCCCGTCAATGCCATTCATCCATTGTCTTATTTGGCCGATTCGGCAACTTTGGGGCACGGCAACTTTGTTGGCGCGCAAGTAGCCGTCAATGCAATGGCTACGATAGGCAACCACACCTTGCTGCACGCCGGCGCTGTAATTGAATATGAAGCACAAGTAAGTGATTATGTGCAAATCGGTGCCGGGGCTGTCATTGGAGCCAACGTCATTATCGAAGAAGGGGCGTTTATTGGTTCGGGTGCGGTCGTGGTGGCAGGGGTTCGGATCGGCAAGCAAGCCCGCGTAGGGGCTGGTTCGGTAGTGGTGGCCTCGGTCGATGCTGGCAGGACTGTATTTGGCAATCCCGCCCAACTTGTTCAAAGGTAAAACTAACGATATTTTTGTGTCAAATTTTCTATACGTATGGCTACAACCACTCCTCCCTCCAACCGCAAGCGCAATATTTTAATTGCCTTTATTGCGGTGATTGTTTTATTAGACATTGCCCTGATTTACAACATTGTAAGTTCAAAAAACGAGAAAATTGCTGAAAAAGAAAAAGAAGTCGAGAAAACCAAGAAAGAGTTTAAAGAATATAAAAACACCACCGATTTCCAATTAGATTCTCTAAGCATCGAGTTGGAAGACCGCATTGAATATGCCAAGAAAATAGGGGCTGATTATGAAGCTTTAGAATTGTTGAAAGCCGAAATAGAGAAGGATCGTGATAACCTTCGTAAAAATGCAGGCAGTAACGATTCAAAATACAAAAAGAAGATAGCCGAATATGAAGAAGCCTTGCGTAAAAAAGACGAAGAATTAGATGAGTTTAGAAAGTCGAACAAAGCCCTGCTCGACCAGAACGACGAACTCAAAAAAGACCGCGAAAATACACAACGCAGCATTGAAGAGCTACGCAGCAAGCAAGATCAAATTACTGAAAAATTAGAAAAATATGCCTCCGACATCAAACTGACCAATGTCTATGTAACAGCGGTAAATACCAAAGGCATTGAGAAAAACCCCAGCCAATACAAAGCACGCCAAATCGAACGCTTGAAAATTTATTTCAATTTTGTGCCCAACAGCAACGCCAAAGTAGGTGCCAAAACAATTTATTTGCGTATTGTCGAGCCTTCGGGCACCGTACTCAGTGCCGGCAATCAGTTCGACGAAGCATCAGGCCAAAAACTTTACTTCTCGGCGGTGCAGGATTTTAGCTTCGATAACACACAGAAAACGTTGAATTTAGTCTATAACCGTGGTGGCGAATTTCGGCAAGGACGACACACCGCCGAGTTGTATCTGAATGGACAATTTGCAGGCTCTACCTACTTCGATATTAAGTAAGTGAATATTATTTCAATTGTTATCGATTAAAAACGTGCCTTGTCGAATAGCATTTGAAATCGATTTACCTGTGCAGATAGAATGCCTTGGGAAACCTAACTTTGCAGCATCAAATTATTTATTACTTTAACATTTATCATTACAGTTTTATGACTCGTAAATTTCTATTCTTGTGCTTCACTTATTTATTAATTTCTCAACTTACCATTGCTCAGGCAACTTACAGACTACTTGGTAAAACGGTAACGTTGAACGGTGTAGTTACCTTCGATGGCAAATCGTCTGGTGAAGGAGGCACGCTATACAAAATGTTCTTGGATTTCAATCCTGAAACGATGACCTTTGATTTTGCCGATGTGAGCACATTCGGCACCACACCCGGTACCGAGTACAAGCGTTATTGGATTCCTTTGGCTGATGTGGACAGCGAATATTTTTCTGAGCTCGACAATGCTTTGTCAGATGGATATGATTTGTATAACAAGAGCTATTGGAACATTGCCTTTCACGCCAAAGACGGGAAGAAATTCAAGTATATCGAAGAAGGCGACTATTTCAGCAAAGGCTCTACTGAAGGCGCTGACGATATAACCTTCGTTGTGTTTGAAGACAAAGACAAGGCCATCGAATTTCACGGACTTGTGGTGAAAATGTTCAAGGAATTAAAGTAGGCAAACCACCTTTTTATTTTTTCCAAAGCTTGTATGTGCTGATGTGCATACAAGTTTTTTTTGCTTATTCGCTGCTCACCACTACTGCTTGCTGCCAGCCATTGTTTTGCTGATGCAACAACCACTGCCCCTCGGGTACATCTATGGCTAATAGACTCCAAGGGCAATTTTTGAAACTAACCAACGAACACAGCACCTTTTTTTCTAAACTTAGAGAAAGTTCCTCAAGGCGGTTGAGCCAAGGTTGTAGGCGGTGCGGATGATGCTCTAAAACCAGCTCAATTTGGAAGCTATTTTTTTGTATCAGGTTGATTTTCAGGTTATAAAGAGCCACTCGTTTCAATATTTCTTCTACCAGCTGTTCGTCCATAGGTTGAAGATGCCGGGTGTATAAGGAAACATATACTTGGTTTTCTTTCACCAAAGCCATTGGAATCAAAGCAGTCCCTTCGGTTTGGGCTATGCAAGTACCCACGGCTTGGGGTTCTGCAAAGGATTTTACAAAAAGTGGGATTTGCTTTTGCGCCAAAGGAGCCAGCGTTTTGGGATGAACCACCGAAGCCCCCAAATAACTCATTTCGGCAGTTTGCCTGTATGACAACTGAGGCAAAGGCTGTGCCCAGCTAAATCTTTTCGGATCGGCACTCCAAACCCCTTTTACATCTTTCCAAATGACTACTTGCGTGGCTTCCAAACAATAAGCCAGAACCCCTGCCGTAAAATCAGATCCTTCGCGCCCCAAAGTGGTCGTTTTGTGCTGATAATTGGCACCGATAAACCCTTGCGTTACTACGATGCTTGTCCCCAAATGGGGAGCAATGTGTTGCTTTACTTGATTTTGTGTAGCTATCCAGTCAATTTTTCCTTCACGCCAAGTAGAATCGGTAACACAGCACCGGCGGGCATCTACCCATTGCGTAGGCAGCCCCGAGGCTTCTAAAAAATAAGCCACAATGGTCGAAGACAGTAGCTCGCCATAAGCCACCAAGCCATCATAATAGGCATCGAAAGACACTTTTTCGGGCTTGTTTTCTAAATAGTGGCGCATTTGTTGAAAATAGTCAGCCAAGGCTTCGGTAACAGGTGCTTGGTGCTGTGGTGCTAACAAATCGGAAACAATTTGCCTGTGGTATTGCTGAAGCGCTTCCAAAGATTCCTGAAATGCTTGATTATCCCAGCTTTGTTGCAGTATTTTTTCCAAAGCATTGGTGGTTTTTCCCATCGCCGAAACCACTACTACCAAACCTTTGGCAGGATTTTCTTGCACAAAGCTTTCAATAATTGCCTCAACACGTTTTATGCCCTCGGCGTTTTGAGTCGAAGCGCCTCCAAATTTGAATACTGTAGCCATCTATTTTAAAATTTGCGGGCGCTAATATCGAAGTTTTTTAGAATGGATTTGTAAATTTGAAACCCTTTTAAATCACTTTTTAACCTTCAAGCGGGTTGTTGCGTACTAATTACAACATTATAAACTCATATTCACAAGATTAAGCATTCTATGAATCCACTCGATACTTCTAAATCGCCTTTTACGATGACCATCGGTACAACCTTAGACCGATTCATTCACCGACACGAGCAAGAATTTGCCTATGCAACCGGCGAGCTTTCTCAATTGCTACGCGACATTGCTTTAGCGGCTAAAATTGTGAACCGCGAAATCAGCCGTGCCGGTTTGTTAGACATTGCCGGCTCCAATGGCACGCAAAACATTCAGGGCGAAGAGCAACAAAAATTAGATGTAATGGCCGATATTCGCTTTACCCGTGCCTTGAAAAACGGCGGTGAAGTATGCGGCGTTATCTCCGAAGAACAAGATGACATCATCGATACGGGCAACTATCAGGGCAAATATGTGGTAGCGATGGACCCGTTGGACGGATCGTCTAATATTGATGTAAATATTTCGATTGGGACTGTTTTTTCTGTTTACCGCAGGGTGTCTGAAGTGGGTACACCGGTAACCTTGGAAGACGTGCTCCAGCCCGGTCATCGGCAAGTGATAGCAGGCTATATTTTGTATGGCACCTCGACAATGCTGGTTTATACCTCCGGCAACGGCGTTAATGGCTTTACCTACGAACCTTCGCTTGGCGAGTTCATCCTTTCGCATCCACGTATGCAAATTCCGACAAAGGGCAGCGTTTATTCTTGCAACGAAGGCCAAGTGAATGCTTACAGTCCCGGTATTCGCGAGTATTTGAATTATTGTAAAGAGAAAAATTATAAAGCCCGCTACATCGGCTCGATGGTAGCCGATTTCCACCGCAATTTGCTCAAGGGCGGTATTTTTATGTATCCGGGAACTACTGATGTGCCCAATGGCAAGCTGCGTTTGATGTACGAATGCAACCCGCTTTCATTTATCGTAGAACAAGCCGGGGGCAAATCGACCAATGGCCTCAAGCGCGTGATGGATATTCAGCCTGAGAAACTGCACCAGAAAATTCCTTTCATCATCGGTTCAGCCGAAATGGTGGACAAAGTAAGCGAGTTTTTGGCCGAAGAAACCGTAAAAATTGGCAAGTAATTTTTGTATAATTGATGATACGAACCGGTTTGATGGCCGGTTTTTTTTATACCTGATATAAAATGAAAGCTCACCCCAAGTATTTTACCTTTTTATTTGTATAAATATGAAACCTGTGTGGATATTCTG
>DMHB01000170.1 GCA_003449595.1 Microscillaceae bacterium
GAACAGGAAATGCGGGGGAATTTATAATACAATTTGATCAAAAATTTGTAGAACACTTTACCAAGATTTTGTAATTTGGTAGAGTGTTTTCTGTTTCAATTACCAACTTAAATTATGACCCCTACGAACGAAAACCCTGCAAACGACCCTAAACTTTACGACAAGAACGACAACCAACTGAGCCTTACCCTGCACAAGGCAGTGGCCAATGCAGAATTGTTGTTGAGTTATGCTACCGAGCAAGGCATTGACTTAGACCCCAAAATCATCGAAAATGTGGTCAAAGCTAAATACACTGAACAAAATCAGACCTGGACACCCGAGCAAGAAACGCAGTTTTGGGAGACTTTCCACCACCTTACCCGCGCCGTACAGCCGGTAACCATCGAAAGTGTATTGGCTGCTACCCAAGAGCAAATTGTGTCGATTTATTGGTTTTCTAAGCTCTTCAGGCTCAAATCAAAACTTACCTTGGCTTCGCGGGCGGTTCGGGTGCATACGTTTGGGGCTTTTTTGTCGCTGCTGCTGCTGCTGATTTTTCAGGTATATTTTATCATCATTTCTTCCTTTATCAAAGAAGTGGACAACCTGCAACAAGAGCGCAATAAATTGGAAGACCGCAACACACAGTTGCTCAAAATGGCTGAAAAAGACAAAAATATCACTTTTGAAATCGCCAAATTAGGGTCAATGTTCGACGAAAACGACTCGCAAATCAGGGTCAATTTAGAAATGTTAGGGCAATGGCAATATCTCATTGCGCGCTATGTGTTTGGCAGCACGGTATCGATCCCGAAACCAAGCAATACCAATATTTCTGCTTTAAACTTGTCTAACCAAACCTACCGCAAAGAACTTCAAAACTATGGAAGGGTACAGTTGCAAGTAGCCCAACAAATTGTCAATATTTTGCAACTCTATGTGCTGCCCTTGCTTTATGGAATGCTGGGCGCTTATGTATTCATCTTGCGGGTATTGTCGAAAGACGTAAAACAGCAAACTTATTCGCAAGATTCGGAAATCAACTACCGTTTGCGGATTAGCTTGGGCATCTTGGCTGGGTTGGCAGTAGGGCTTTTGTTTGCCCCAAGCGAAACCAAAAGTCTTTCTTCTTTGAACCTTTCGCCCTTGAGTTTGGCCTTTGTGGCGGGCTATGCCATCGAAGTATTGTTTACGGCCATCGACCAATTTATTACGGCCATCAGCAAAGGACCACGCGAGGGTTGATTTTATTTTTTTGACAGACAGCCACTAACTTTTTTTTGCCAATTCCCGTAAAGGTATTTTACTTTGCGAACATTTTAATCACTTTAATCTTACTAAAATGAGAAATCTATTTTTTGGATTCATTTTTTGTCTTTTTCTTATTTCAAATTTAGCCAATGCGCAAGTATCAAGTGGGCAAATTTTCATCGGTGGCGATTTTAGTTTAAGCGCTACTACGTTTGAAGGTAATAGTAACCAAAATGCCACCAGTTTTTCTTTAGTGCCTAATGTTGGTTTTATGTTGAGTGATCGTTTTGCTTTAGGTTTGGGCTTAGGCTATCGCCAAGCGCAAGTCAGTACACCTACTGGTGTCAACACCATCAATACCATCACCAATGGAACTTTCCAAGTTGCGCCCTTCTTGCGTTATTATGTGCCAACTTCAAGCGAGCAATTTGCATTCTTTGCCCAGTTCCGTGCTGAATTAGGCTTTGGTAGCACCCGCAACGAACAGCTGAACACTACTACCAACGTGCGTACCAGCACCAGCGCCGGGCTGACTACTGCCGATATTTTCATTTCACCAAACTTTGCCTTCTTCCCTACCCCACACTGGGCCATCGAATTGGGCGTGCGCGGCATTGGTGTAAGCATTACCGATCCCGAAGGAAACAATAACACCACCACCACTTTTGAATTAGGACTTAATTCATTTGCTCCACGCATTGGTTTGCAATATTTCTTCTAAACCAATCTACTTCGACATATTTCAAACCGGCGGGCTGCTTGCAGTTTGCCGGTTTTTTTTGTGTAAGGCACAGCCCCAACGGTGTAAACTTCTTATTTTCGTGTTACTAAATCCTTTGTTCTCCAAATAACTTTCTCTTTATGCTTCACCCTATTGCTTCGAGTGTACCTCTACGCCACCTGTGTCTGGCCATTTTACTTGTCGGATGCAACATACAATTGAGTAAGGCGCAAAACGGCTTTACTTTCGACCAGTTGGCCTACCCCTTCGCTACCCAAACCACTACCTTGGCCAGTGGTATCACCATTGCCTATGCCGATGAGGGAAAAGGCAAGCAGACCTTGATCTTCGTACACGGCTTGGGAAGCTACTTGGCTGCCTGGAAAAAAAACATCCCTGCGTTGGCTGCGCATTATAGATGTATTGCCATCGACCTGCCCGGCTATGGCAAATCGTCGAAGTCGAGCGATTATGCTTGCGATATGCAGTTTTATGCTTCGGTCTTGGCCGATTTTGTGAAACAACTTCAGCTTACAAATGTGGTGCTGGTGGGGCATTCGATGGGCGGGCAAATCAGCCTGACTGCTGCCCTCAACTATCCCGAACTCTTTGATAAATTGGTGCTGATAGCGCCTGCCGGTTTAGAAACTTTTCAGGAAAGCCAAGGGGCTTTGCTCAAACAATTTACCCAAGCGGCTATGATCAAGGCGACAACAGACGATAAAATTATGCAAAATTTGGCTTTGGGATTCTACGAAAACAAAACCCCCGACGAAGCCCTGTTTATGGCCAACGACCGCATTGCTATCAAACAAGCTCCCGATTTTGATGCCTATTGCCAGTGTGTAGAACGCAATGTGGCCGGAATGCTTGACCAACCTGTGGCGGCTCGGCTGCCTGAAATCAAACAACCGGTGCTGCTGGTTTTTGGCAACAACGATGCGCTGATTCCTAACAAGTTGCTCAATCCGCAGCTTACTGTTTACACCGTAGTTGAGCAAGCCTTGGAAGACTTGAGCGGGGCAGCGAAGCATATTTTGATACTTATGCCGCAAGCCGGCCACATGGTTCAGTTTGAACAGGCCGAAAGACTGAACAAAGACATCATAGATTTTGTAGGCAAGTAGCCCCACCTCGCCGAACAAACCCCACAAAAAAACTCCTCAACCTGATAAGCTGAGGAGTTTTATATTTTAAAAAACGTTTTGAAAACTGCTTTAAGACATCTTCAAAAACATTTTAATCTGGCTCATAGTCTTGGCAGTATAAGGCGGATACAAGCCTTTGATAAGCCCCGACAATCCCCAACGGGTCAGTACGGCGCGCTCGTTAGAGAAGCCAATGAATCCGTGTAGTCCGTGGGTTTTGCCAATGCCGCTGTTGTTCACTCCGCCGAAAGGCAAATCGGGGTTGGCAATGTGCATCAAAGTTTCGTTGACGCTGGTGCCGCCCGCAGTGGTGTTTTTCAGCAAAAATTCGCGGTTTTGCTTGCTCTTTCCGAAAATATACATCGCCAAAGGCTTGGGCTTGGTGTTGATATAATCGGTGGCTTCTTGCAAGGTTTTGTACGATTTGATGGGCAGGATGGGGCCAAAGATTTCTTCGTGCATTACCTCCATTTCGTCGCTGACGTTGGTAAGCAACGTAGGAGCCACGTAATTGTCCGAAGCATCGGCCTGACCGCCTTCGGCTACTTGTGCGCCTTTCGTAATGGCATCGTCCAATAGCTTTTTCACACGGTTGAAATGACGCTGGTTCACAATGCGCGGCAGTGAGGTAGATTGCTGTACATCGCCTTTGTCGCCATAAAACTGCTGGATGGTTTTGCGCATCGTTTCTACAAAATTGTCTTTTACGCTGTCGTGTACCAACACATAGTCGGGCGCGATACAAGTTTGGCCACAGTTCAAAAATTTGCCATAGGTAATCTTGTTAGCGGCATCTTGTAAGTCGGTAGTTTCATCGACTACCACCGGCGATTTGCCACCCAACTCTAAGGTTACAGAGGTAAGGTTTTCGGCAGCCGCACGCATCACCACCTTGCCCAATTGGGGGCTTCCTGTAAAGAAAATATGGTCGAAAGGCTGTTTGAGCAACTCGGTAGCTACCGAAGCATCGCCTTCAAAAACAGCTACTTCTTCTTCTTTGAACAACTTGGCCAGCATACGCTTGATGAGCGCCGAGGTGTGTGGGGTGATTTCGGAAGGCTTCAAAATGGCTGTATTCCCGGCGGCAATGGCATATACCAAGGGGTCGATGGCCAAATTGAAGGGATAGTTCCACGGCGAAATGATGAGTACTACGCCTTTGGGTTCGTAAACAATGCGCGAGCTGCTGCCTACCAAATTGAGCGGCGTAGGCACGCGGCGGGGCTTCATCCACTTGTGCAGGTGCTTGCAGGCGTGGGTGATGGACGACAAAATATTGAGCGTTTCGCCCAAGTCGGCCTCGGCTGGGGCTTTGCGGAAATCTTTATAAACAGCGTCGTGAATTTCTTCGCGGTGCTCTAATACCAATTGTTTGAGGGCTTTCAGCTTGGCGATGCGCTGCTGGGCGGTGCTGTGGCGGAGGCTGGGCGCAAATTTTTTCTGCGCTGCAAAAATACGGGCTACTTCGTTCGACAAAGCTACCTCGGATACGGCTAACGTTTCATTTGACATACTTTTCGGGGGTTAGTGTTTAGCGTGCTCTGTTGTAAAGTGATATAGACTTCTTTAAGTCATTGACTCAAATATACAATTTCAAAAGGTATAAATCCTACATTTCAAATTTTGTGGGGCAAAAATTTTGCTTATGTTAATTTAATGTTAACTTTACGTTATCAAATACAACATTATCTTAACATAGAAAGATGGCAATAAGCAAGCGATTTTGTTGGAGCTACTGGCTACTTGGCTTGGCTTTGGTAGGACACCCCACTCGTGGGCAAGAAAACAATTGGGCTTTGTTTTTATTGCCTGAGCAATATTCCTATGTACAATATACTGCCGATTTGGCGCAACAACTCCAACAGAAAAAGAAGCATTACAAGTCGGACGAGCGATTTTTGCGGCTTTGTCTGGCCGAAATCCATACCCGCTTCCTGCATCAATACCAACCTTATGCTACTTTGTCCGAAACCCTGAGCCAAGGGCGCTACAACTGTGTGTCGGCGGTGGCTTTGGTGGGGCTGCTGCTGACCGACTTGGGCTACCGCGTTGACCTGCAAGAAGCGCCTCTGCATACTTTTCTATGGGTAGAAGTAGGCAAGCAACGGTGGTTGGTCGAGCCGACCGATGCCGCCAATGGCCTGACCACCACCGACGAAGGCATTGCCCAAAGGATGGCCGCCTACCAAGCTCCTTTGGCGCAACTGAGCATTGCGGCGCAGCTGTTTCCTTATAGCATCGACTTTCAACAGCTGGCAGGATTACAAGCTTTCAACGAGGCAGTGGTGGCCTACAACAGCCGCCACTATGTGCAAGCGGCCTACCACTTAGGCGAAGCCGAGAAAGCCTATCCGCACTGGCGGGTAGAGGTGTTGCAAGCACGCAATCGGAAAATGTTGGCTTCTATCTCTGCTTCGCGGCAGCCCTGATTTTTTCTTCACACGGATTTAATTTTATGCTTGGCGCAAAACCGTTATTTTTGGCCATTGTAAATTCATAGATCCCCAAATTGTATGTCAGCCAAAATCCGCCAAAACCCCCAACAAGTGCTCGTTTTCTGCAAAGGCAGCGCTTGTAAAAAAGCCAACAAACACCATATCAAGCATTGCAAAGACCAACTCAAGGCGCACAAACTGCAAAAAACCACTGAGATTTTGAAGATGAGCTGCACAGGCCGCTGCAAAGCCGCCCCGGTGATGTGTTTTCAGCCCGCCAACGTTTGGCTGTTAGATTTCGACAAAGCCGAGTTAGATCAGCAGTTGGAGGCGGTTTTGTTGGGGGAGTGAGGGATGGGCGATTTATTCTTGTCAATTATGGCACTTTGGTGTCTTTTTATTTATTGAACAAATCCTATGAAAGGAGTTAATAAAGTTATTTTGGTAGGGAATTTGGGCAATATGCCTGAGGTAAAAACCTTGTCAGACGAAGTACAAGTGGCTAAATTTTCTTTAGCTACTACAGAGATTTATAAGGATAAAGACGGGCAAAAACAATCGCAGACTGAGTGGCACACCATTTTGGCGTGGCGCGGATTGGCCGATCTGGCAGCGAAATATCTGCAAAAAGGTAGCCTT
>DMHB01000297.1 GCA_003449595.1 Microscillaceae bacterium
CCTTTTCGGACAGCCTCTTTGTAGATTGTGAAAACAAACAAGGGAGGTTACGGGCGGGGTCGAACCGCCGTAGGAGGTTTTGCAGACCTCTGCCTAGCCACTCGGCCACGTAACCATTTTGAATTGAAGAAGATTAGTAAATCCTAATCCTCTCCAATTTTTATTCAATTAAGCATTAGTCTGCTCGTCGTCCATTTTCTTCTTTAAAGAAGAAAGCGCCTGAATATCGCCTAAGGTTTCTTTAGGCTCAGCTTCTTTTTCTTTGGCAGCTTTTGGTTTACGAGTAGCAGTTGCTTTTTTCTTTTCACCTTTAGCTTCTTTGTCCTCTTCAGCAGATTCGGTTGATGCTACTTTTTCGAAGGTACGAACATGCGATAAAATGATTTTTTTCTCATCTTTAGAAAATTCAATCACTTCAAAATCCAAAGCATCCCCTACTTCAGCTGTACCTCCATTTTCTTTAGATAACATTTTGGCTGGGGCGAAACCCTCTATTCCGTAAGGTAACTCAAGCACTGCACCTTTGTCGTTCTTTTGAATTACGGTGCATCGATGACGAGAGCCTACTGTAAAAATAGTTTCAAAAGTATCCCAAGGGTTTTCCTCAAGTTGTTTGTGTCCTAAAGCCAAACGACGATTTGCAACATCAAGTTCCAATACTACCACTTCTAACTCCTCATTTACCTTGATGAATTCAGAAGGATGTTTGATTTTTTTAGTCCAAGATAGGTCAGAAACGTGTACTAATCCATCAATACCTTCTTCTAATTCAATAAACAAACCAAATGTGGTAAGATTACGGACAACACCTTTGTGTTTTGAACCTACTGCATATTTTTCAAACAGATCGGCTCTTGTCCAAGGATCTTCTACCAACTGTTTGATGCCTAATGACATTTTGCGCTCTTCTCTGTCTAATGTCAACACAACTGCTTCAACTTCGTCACTTACTTTTAGAAAATCTTGTGGGTTGCGCAAATGTTGAGACCAAGACATTTCGGAAACGTGAATCAGACCTTCCACACCGGGAATTACTTCTAAGAAAGCGCCGTAATCGGCAACGTTTACAATTTTACCTTTGACTTTGGTGCCCACTTGAATATCTTGGCTCAGTGATTCCCAAGGATGAGGAGTAAGTTGCTTCATCCCAAGGGATATACGTTTCTTGTCATCATCAAAGTCAAGTACAACAATATTTACCTTTTGATCTAATTCTAACACATCGCGTGGGTCATTGATTCGCCCCCAAGAAATGTCAGTAATGTGCAACAAGCCATCGACGCCACCTAAATCGATGAATACGCCAAAGTTTGTCATATTTTTGATAACCCCTTCGAGTACTTGACCTTTTTCCAAGTTGTTGAGAATAGCACCTCTTTGCTCTTCTAAATCCTTCTCAATCAATACTTTATGTGATACTACGACGTTGTCGTTAGCATTATTGATTTTAATGACCTTTACTTCCATCTTTTTGTTCACATATTGATCGAAGTCACGGATGGGCTTTACATCAATTTGTGAACCGGGCAAAAAGGCTTCGATTCCGTGTACATCTACAATGAGGCCGCCTTTAGTTCTTCTTTTTACAATGCCTTCAATAATTTCGTCTTTGTCTAAAGCAGATTGAATTTTAGTCCAAGCAGTTAATACTTTAGCTTTTTTACGTGATAAAACAATTTGCCCGTTTTTATCTTCCTGATTTTCAACGAAAACCTCAAACTCTTCTCCCACTTTTGGTAATTCAGGCAATAAATCTCTAAATTCTGAAAGAGGAATCAATCCATCAGATTTGAAACCAATATTTAGTATTACATCACGGTTAGCAATGCCAACTACAATCCCTTTAACCACCTCTTTTTCTTTAATTTCGGCGATATTTTCATTGTAAAGGCTTTCTAAAGACTGGCGTTCTTTTTCAGAATAAGAACCTCCTAATTTGTTGGATTCTAATTTATCCCAATCGAAATCATTTCCTACACTCATTGACTATTCTCCTTACAAAACGGAATGTTTGTATAAAATTTAAGTTAAACCATTCATTTTAGCGCAAAAACTTTTGTAGGCTTTGCAAACGAGTGGCAAAGATAAGAAAAAAGGTTGGAAGATAATTATTATTTCAGAAATTTATTTTCTTCGACAGAAAGGGTTTCCAATCTTCTTCGACATTTCCTGCAAAATCGCGTAAAAACATCAAGAAAGAAGGTTTGAAAGGCTTTTTGGCGAGCTTAATATTGGCCTCTTCCGGGGTGTTGTCCCCTTTCTTAGAATTGCAAGGTTTACAAGCCGTAACCAAATTATCCCAAGTAGAGCGCCCCCCACGAGACCGAGGTAGCACATGATCTAAAGTTAGATCTTGTGTACTACCACAATATTGACATTTACTGCCATCTCTTTTGAAAATGTTGTGGCGGCTTAGTACAACTCCTTTATAAGGCAAACTGACATATTTGTGCAACCGAATGATGGAGGGATAAGGAAAAGAAGAGTTGATAGTATGCAGTTTAAGCGTTTTAGCTTCTGAAACCAACTCAGCTTTGTTGAGATAGACCAAGATAAACGCTTTTTGGACACTACATACCGTAAGTGCGCTGTAGTCTTGATTTAATATAAGCACCTTTCTGTTTTTTTGGCTCATCTCGATTTACTTCAGTTGCATAAAGAGTGTATTTTTCTGAAGACACGTAAAGTTAGGAGTTTTTCCCAGAAAAAAAAACTTTGCCTGTTTCCTTATTTTTTGTGTTTCAGTTTGCTGAATTAAAATACTGACTTATTCCGACTTTGTTTCAAAAAATCATTGAATATGTGCCAATTGATGAGTATATACTTGAAGAGAAGTGTTGAAAATACCTTTTCCATCTAATATATCGCAGCGCACTGCTTCAAATGCATGAAAAATATGGTAGTCGGCCTTTTTGTCTTGCTGATAATCGCTGTGCAAATGTTGTGTTTGTACAACAATACCTACGTGCACAATGCGGTTGTCTCTATGAAAGAAAGCTACATCTCCAGTTTGTGCTTCAGTGAACGATGTTACCAAGCTTCCTTGGGCTGCCTGTTGGTAAGCATCACGATACAGTTTTACACCCCATAATTTCATCACTTGTTGGACAAAGCCCGAGCAATCGACTCCCCAAGGTGTTTTACCTCCCCATAAATAAGGTGTTTTCCAAAACAAACGCATTGTTGCTAACAAACTTTCAGGACTTATTGGGCTTGTAGAGGTATTATTTGGTATAAAATCACCTTCATAATGCCACCAAGTATCCTGAAATAGCAGCTGGTTTTGATCAGTTAATCCATACAACTCGCTGCCTAAAGGAATCCAAAATTTTTGCGCTCCCTTTTCAAGTTTGCCCCAAGGCGAAGAAACTATTTTAGGGACTGTGGAAACAGAATTATGGGTGGTTTTTTGCACTTGGTTAATGGCAACCCAGCCCTCGTAGCCGTCATACTGTGCTTTGATTTTCACCCACGAGGGTTCTAAGGCAAGCACTTGGTATTGTTCGCCGAAAACAAGCTGACTGACTAATTCGCTTTTGTCGCTCGGCTCGGCACGTAAAGGAATGACCCCTAAAAATACTTGCCCCCATTGTTCAGGTATGATAGGAAATTGGGCAGATACAGCCATTGGCTATGTTATTTCAGAATGCGAACTTCTACCCTCCGGTTGATAGCGCGAGCCTCCTCGGTTGTTTCCAACGAAAGCGGCTTTGAACCGCCAAAAGCTTTGTATTTGATGCGAGCTTCGCTTACGCCTTGCTCAATCAAAAAATCGCGTACAGCAATCACCCTGGCTTTTGACAATTCAACCAATTCTTTTTTACTGCCCAAGGGTTCGGTATGCCCTTCTAATTGAATCAATACCGTTGGGTTTTCATTCATCATAGAAGCCAGTCGGTTCAACTCAGGGAAGGACTCGGGTAAAAGGCGGGCTTTGCCCCGCACAAAGAAAATGTTGTTCAGACGTACTGTCTGTCCTTTGACAATGGGCGCTAAATACAAATCTTTTTTAATTTCTTGGTAAGAATTTTCTTGAGAAAGGTCTATGTTTTCCTCGATCGGGAAGAAACCTTTGGCTTCGGCACGGAGGCCATAGTTTTTCTTCAGCGGTAGCACGATTTGGTATTCGCCGTTTTGCGGATTGGCATTGGCCTTGCCTGCATTTTCGCCTTCGGGGAGAATTTCATAGTCGATTTCGGCTTCCATCGGTTCGCCGGTGGCAGCATTAAATACTGTTCCTTTGATAAGGGCTACCGGGTCGGGGCGGTTTACTTCCGATAATTTAACTCTGAAAATATCAGCGTCGCCAATAGAGTTGTGGTAAGAAGTATAGTAAGCATAGTCGCCAGCGGCTGTTATGCTGAAGTAGGCATCCCAAGCCTGGGTGTTGATTTCCGGCCCTAAGTTGAGGGGTTCAGACCAATTGAGCCACGTATCGTCCAAGCGACGAGTAACAAAAACATCGTTGGAGCCATAGCCGCTTAGTCCTGAGGTTGAAAAATATAGGGTTGTTTCGTCAGATGCCAAGAATGGAGAGGTTTCTGCTGCCGGTGTGTTGACCACGCTACCGAGGTTGATGGGCTGACTCCATACACCATTGGCTTGCATAAATGAGACATAAATATCTTTGTCGCCAAAACTATCGTCTCGCTGTGTAGTCATCAAAAGGACTTGGCTATTGGCAGAAAGACAGAATTCTGAATACTTGTTTTTGTTGTAATAGTCTTCAATTAGTACTTCTTTGGGTAAAATCCAATTGCCATCAGCCCCTTTGGTAGTAATGGAAAGTCCTTTGGTGAGCGAGCCATCAGCCAAATACACATTGTTGAGCAGCATTTTATTGCCATCGGGGGTAATCGAAAATGAAGAGTTATTGTGTTCGGTATTGATAGGCGGCCCTATATTGATGGCCTCTTGGAAAGACCCATCTTCATTCAAATCGGCAAACCAAACATCTTGCTTTTTCTCAGCACCTAAGTTTTGAGGGTGTTTCGCTCTGGTAAAATATATGCGTTTGCCATCGGGTGAAATAATTGGCGAAACCTCCTGGTAAGGTGTATTGATCTTAGCCCCCAAGTTTTCGGGTTTAGATGCTAAGTTTAAATCTATTTTGGGTGCCAGCGTTATTTCTGCTTTGACAGGCACTTCGCTATCAGAGATGGCAATGGCATCGATTTGGTTCAGCCCTGCTACTTTTTGTGTATTTAATACAACCTTCACCCCTTTGACATTATAACTGGTAAGGGGCACATACACACTAAACATACGTGCACCACTGCTGAGGTTTTCGACATTCATATTTTGATAAATGGCCGGATATTCGGTGTCATTTTCATCATACAGAAATACCTGGCTTACAGCGCCCGGGTTGAAGTTTTCGGCGATGGCCACTTGCCGAATAGGCATTGGTTTGTCGAAAGCCACTTTAATCCACTCACCGCTGGGGCTATTTTCGGAGGCAGGCGACCAAGCACAAGGACTAAGCCCACCAGCAGGCAGTTTGTTGGGTTTTCCTAATACTTGCGATGCTTTAAACTGTTTGCTTTTAGGGTCTTTATTGTCTTGGCTCGAAAAACCAACTACTTCAGTTGCCCACTGAACGGCAGCCGTATTTTGTGCCTCGCCATCTTGTGCCAATACAACCACTGTATGGAGCATCGACCACATCAACAACCTAAGTTTCTTTGTAAACATATCGTAATTCATAAAATGGGTAGAAAACTTACAACACTATAACGCCCCAACTCGGTTTATACTTTTGCTAAGCGGGTGCTACTTGTGGGTGCTATACTTTTTCTAATACTTCCACAATTGCATAAAATGTAAACTCTTCAATCTCAACTAATTGTGCATTTTTTATTTTTAAATTTTCGTGGCGCAGTTCCAACGCTTGGGTTTCGGGAGCACTATAGGCTTGGTGTTTTTCCAAAGCATTTTGAATGGCTTCGGGCGCATTGAGAATACGGACGCTAATTTTATCTTGGACTTCGAGTTCCATTTCTTTGCGCAGGTTCTGGATTCTGTTCACCAAGTCGCGGGCATAGCCTTCCAAAAGCAGATCGTCGGTCAGGGTGATGTCTAAAGCAACCGTTAGTTGCCCTTCACGCGCCACCGACAGTCCTGCCACGTCCTGAGAAGAGATGACCACATCTGCCAACTCAAAGGAAAAACCTTCTTTGGTTACTACCTGCCCCTGCTCCAACTGCTTGATTTCTTGTTGGTTGAGTTGTTGCACCTTCGCGGCAGCGTCTTGTACTTGCTGTTTATATTTTTGGCCTAAAGTTTTGAAATTGGCTTTGGCGCTTTTCACCAAAAGACCGGACTCATCATCGACAAAGGTTATATCTTTAATATTCACTTCATTCAAGATAATGCCAGCCACCGATTGGATTTGCTTTTTGGTTTTTTCTTGCAGCACCGGAATCAACACTTTTGTCAGGGGTTGTCGGACACGGATGGCCGCTTTTTTGCGCAAAGAATGGGTTAAAGAGGCGATTTGTTGCGCCAGTGCCATCGCTTCTTCTAAGTCTTTGTTGATCAACGTTTGGTCGGCTTTTATCCAGTTTGACAAATGAACGGAAACGTGCGCCAAAGGCGTTTGGCTGACTTTGGCCTCTTCGCGGATACCGTCAGTCAGGTTTTTACACAGCCATTCGGCAAAGAAAGGTGCTATGGGACTCATCAGTTGCCCTACTATCGTCATACACTCAAACAGCGTTTCGTAGGCAGCCTTTTTGTCAGGGTTGATTTCGCCACGCTCGGAAGGAGTCCAAAAACGCTTCCGCGAAAGCCTTACATACCAATTGGACAACTGGTCGTTGACAAAATCTTGGATGGCACGCGCCGCTTTGGTGGGTTCGTAGTCGTCGTAATATTTTTCAACTTCCATTATAAGACTCTGTAGTGCAGAAATCACCCATCGATCCAATTCAGGACGCTCAGCAACCCGGGTGATGCCTTGCTCATCGTAGCGGAAATTATCCAAATTGGCATACAAAGCAAAGAATGAATAGGTATTGAAAAGCGTGCTGAAAAATCGGCGCTGCACCTCTTCTATGCCTTTGATGTCGAACTTGAGGTTGTCCCAAGGGTTGGCATTGCTGGTGATGTACCAACGGGTAGCATCGGCTCCATACTTGGAAATGGTCTCGAATGGATCGACCACATTGCCCAAACGTTTCGACATTTTACGACCTTCTTTGTCTAACAATAGACCGGTAGAAACTACATTTTTGAATGCAATGGAATCGAATAAAATGCCTGCAATGGCGTGTAGTGTAAAAAACCAGCCCCGTGTTTGATCCACCCCTTCTGAGATGAAATCGGCTGGGAAAGCATTTCGGAAAATATGTTCGTTTTCGAAAGGAAAATGCCACTGCGCATAGGGCATCGCACCGGAGTCAAACCATACGTCGATCAAGTCTTTTTCGCGATACATCGGTTTGCCTAACGGCGAAACCAACACAATATCGTCCACAAATGGGCGATGCAGGTCAAATACTTTGGCAGTATAATAGGCATCGATCACTTTGGTTTTAATGACCTCGCCTTTGTTGTCTTTTTCGACTTCGGTAACGTATTCGTGTTCGCCGATGGGGTTATGGCTCATCAAACCGGCTTTGCGTGCCTTTTCAATTTCTTCGTACAGTTCGTAAGTTGATCCGATACAAATTTCTTCGCTGCCATCTTCAGTACGCCAAACCGGCAAAGGGATGCCCCAATAACGCTGCCGCGACAGGTTCCAGTCCACTAAGTTTTCTAACCAATTGCCAAAGCGACCAGTCCCTGTGCTTTCAGGTTTCCAGTTGATTTGCTGGTTGAGCGCCACCAATTTGTCTTTGACAGCCGTAGTGCGGATAAACCAAGAATCTAATGGATAATACAAAATAGGCTTGTCGGTGCGCCAGCAATGAGGATAGCTGTGTACATATTTTTCGACTTTGAAAGCTTTGTTTTCTGTTTTCAGTTTGATGGCAATCTGAACGTCCGTCGATTTGTAATTGGGATCGTTTAGGGTTTCTTCATCTTCGTACTCGGCCTTGACATAAAGTCCGGCAAAATCGGTTACTTCCTTGACAAAGCGCCCTTGCTTATCGACCAAAGGCATAGGATTGCCGTTTTCATCCTCAACCAATAAAGCAGGGATGTCGTTTTGTTGTGCCACACGAAAATCGTCGGCTCCGAAGGTGGGAGCAGTATGCACGATGCCGGTGCCGTCCTCGGTGCTTACAAAATCACCAATTACAATTCGGAAAGCTGGTCTTTCAGGTTGTACATAGGTAAGCAATTGTTCATACACCAAACCGTTGAGTTGGCTGCCTTTGAAGGTGGTGATTACCTCGAAAGGAATTAATTTATCGCCAGGTTGAAAGTTTTCAAAACTTGCTTCAGCTTGTTTGGTCGTAAAGTAGTTATAGACTAAATCGTTGGCCAAAATTACCAGCGTAGGCTCAAAAGTATAAGGGTTGAAAGTGCGCACCAAAGCATAACTGATTTCCTTTCCAACGGCCAAGGCTGTATTGGCAGGCAAAGTCCACGGGGTGGTTGTCCAAGCCAAGGCATATACCGGAAATTCTTTTCCATAAGCCTGCGTATGGGCAAAAAGAAACTCGGATTGTTCGTTGCGGATAATTTTGAACTGCGCTACGATGGAAGTATCCGTTACTTCACGATAACAGCCCGGTTGGTTTAGCTCGTGCGAACTAAGCCCCGTGCCGGCTTTGGGCGAATAGGGTTGGATGGTGTATCCTTTATACAAAAAACCCTTTTGGTGAATTTGTTTGAGCAAATACCAAACAGTTTCGATATAGTCGTTTTGGTAGGTGATGTAAGGGTCTTCCATATCGACCCAATAGCCCATTTTTTGGGTGAGGTCTTCCCAAACATCGGTAAACTTCATCACCGTTTCGCGGCATTTTTTGTTATATTCTTCGATGGTAAGCTTCACCCCGATATCTTCTTTGGTGATGCCGAGTTCTTTTTCAACTTGCAATTCTACCGGCAGGCCGTGGGTGTCCCAACCGGCTTTGCGTTTCACCTGAAACCCTTGCAAAGTTTTATACCGGCAAAACAAATCCTTGAATGTGCGCGCCATCACGTGGTGAATGCCGGGCATCCCATTGGCCGACGGAGGCCCTTCAAAGAAAGTGAATGGTTGTTGCCCCTCCCTAATTTGTACAGACTGAGCAAAAATGCCGTACTTTTCCCAAAACAAGGATACTTCTTTTTCAAACTGGGGATAATCAGGGTTTTTGTATTCGCGGTAGAGCTTCACGGGATGTTAACTTAAATAATGGAATAGAACAAATAAAACTTATTAGCATAGCAAAATTAGGTTTTTTTTAAGGTTTTTAAAACTATGGTGTAAATTTGATTGGTTTTCAATTTGCCAAAACCAGAACAACTTATGTGTATTACCAAAATAGAAATTTTAGATTTGTCGCTTCCTTGCCATCATTGCGAGCAAATTACTACTGCCCAAACGCGCTTTTTTGATGCTTCACAAGACTTGGTGTTGTGCAGTGATTGTGCTGAAAAACTCTGCCAGCCTACAGTAGCAGCCCCCATTTTACCTGCTGTTGCTAATCCTCTTTCCCACCCTACGCCACAATCAGCCGATGCTTGCGCCTGATTACGATGTAGTGGTGGTAGGAGCAGGTTTTGCCGGACTGGCAGCCACTTGGCAATTGCGCAAAGCGGGCAAAAAAGTACGCCTCATTGAAGCCCGCGACCGTGTGGGCGGCAGGGTATGGACAGAGCACCTTTCGCCACAATTATATATCGAAAAAGGGGGACAATGGATGGGCGCAACCCAAGACAGGCTCAGGGCGTATGCGCAAAACTTTGGAGTAGAAACCTTCAAAACCCATACTACCGGCGCGAATTTGCTACACATTGAGGGCAAACGAAAATTATACAAAGGGCTGATTCCCAGCCTCAGCTGGCCTGCTTTACTGAATTTGGACTATGCCATCAAGCGGCTCAACCGAATGGCGCGCACAGTCAATTTAACATCACCTTGGCTTACGCACAAAGCCCAAGAATGGGATGCAATGACTTTGCAATATTGGCTGGACAAAAATTTGAAGTTTCGCGCCGCCCACCAATTGTTGACCATTGGATTAGAAGCCATTTTTGCGGCCCATCCTTCCGATATTTCGCTGTTGCATGCTTTGTTTTATATCAAATCGGGTAGAGATTTAGAAACCTTGATGAATGTAGAAAATGGCGCACAAGAAGAGCGTTTTGTGGGTGGTGCGCAAAGCATAGCAGAAAAAATAGCCACCGAATGTTCTACCAGCCTTTCGCTCGATACGGCAGCTTTGGCCATCAAACAACACGAAAACATAGTGGTTGTTAGCACCCCCATCGAGGAAATCAGCGCAAGGAAAGCCATCATAGCTATCCCGCCGCCGTTAGTATCGAAGTTGATTTTTGAACCTACCCTGCCTGCGCACCAGCACCAGCTTTTTCAGCGGATGTTTATGGGTGCGGTGGTTAAAAGTTATGTCTTGTATGAGCGCCCCTTTTGGCGCAACCAAGGGTTGAGCGGCCAAGCTGTTACTACCGATAGTCCGTTACAAATTTGGTTTGACAACTCGCCTGCTGAAGGGACAGTGGGCGTAATGACAGGATTTGCACTGGCTCGGCAAGCGCAAAATTTTATGCAGAAAGACACAGAAGAAAGGCAAGCCATTGCCACACAAACTTTAGTAAATTTATTGGGTGAAAAAGCCCGCAACATCGACCGATACATCGACAAAAGCTGGCATAACGAATGGTGGAGTGGCGGCTGTTATGCTGCCATTATGCCGCCAGGTGCTTGGACTGGTGTTGGGCAATACCTCAGAAAGCCTTTTATACACCTCCACTGGGCAGGCACCGAAACCAGCGATGTTTGGAATGGCTATATCGATGGCGCCATCCGCTCGGGCGAAAGGGCTGCTGCCGAAGTTTTAGCACTTTTGTAGTTGTTCAGCAAAAATGAAATCGATCGCTGAGCAAAACCCTTAGAAACACCTTTTAAAAAAGATTTTGGCAAATAGCCACTAATCCACCTATCTTTAAACCGCCTTACATTCCTATTTATACTTCTGTAAAAGGTCATGAAACACCTCACTACTTTTGCGCTGTTTTGCAATTTTATAGCCATCATAGGGGCTTGTTTATATTTGATTTTCCGAACAGGCTTCGACACCCCTACCGAGCCAATCTTCTTGGTATTGGGTTTAAGTAGTTTATTGCTCAATTTCAGCAATCATTTTTACAGTTTATGGCTACGTCTCCGCCCTGCTTTGCAGCAAACCACTCCCCCTTGGTACCTAAGCGATAATGCTTTGAACTTGGGTATATTCCTCTTCATTACGGCTTTAGGCTATGTAGAGGCACAGTTTTTAGCCTACCCGCTTGCGCTTATGGGGTATGTTTTGTTGCTGAATAATCTTCGGCTTTTCTTGAGTAGCCAACCCATTGCACGAAGTTTGGGAGGGGGTTTACTGGCGCTTTTCTTCAGCCTATGGGTCGCCAATACCGTTTGGGGTAAATTTTGCAACGAGCCTACTTTGGTAGAAACAGCCTTGTTTTTCTCCAAAGAAATGTTTTTCCCTACCCTTATCGATACTTTTTACCACATCACTGCTGCCCAAATTCATAAGACCTACCAAACCGTTTCGACAGGTTTGGACGGACTGCCTTTTATGTATTACCATACGTATAGTCATTGGACAATGGGACAGTTTTCCAAACTTACCGGGGTTTCGGTGTTAGAAATCTATTCGATGGGATATGTCGTACTGATTGCTCCGTTTTTCTTCCGTGTTTTTCTGAGCTTTGTAGCCGAGGTGCGGCTGTTTTTTCTTCAACCGTCTTCCGGCCATATTTCACTTAATTTTTACTTTTGGCTGACATTTTTGGCATTGTTCATCCAGTTTCCACGCCATTTGTATTCAGGTGGTTTGTTGGGCTTGCCTTTTATCATTGTAGAGTCTTATACTTTTTCATTGTTTTTTTTGGTAGGATGGTTCAGCCTTTTGATGGCTTTTTGGAAAACCCCTGCGCAAAGTGGTTTCACCAAAGGGCTATTCTTGTGGTTTGTTTTGCCTTTCCTTTACTTTTGCATTTGCTATTCCAGCATCTCTACAGGCTTTGTGTTGGCTGGGCTGATAGCTTATTTGTTTTTCAGATTGCGCCTATTCCGCAAAGGGGCTTATGTCGTGGCTACCGGACTGCTTGCCGCGGTGTTTGTAGGCACCTATTTGTTGGCAGTTGAAACCAATATCTTTGGCAGATCCTACCATCAAGAAGGAGAATTGGCCTTTTTCTATTTCTTTTTCCACACCCACCCTTTTGAGGCTTTCAACTTTTGGGGCTTGTTTTATGGATGGCTTTATGCAGCGATTATTACTTATTTTTACGTAGTAAAAAAGGGAAGTCGTAATCCTTTGCCTATCAACCCTGCATTGCCCGGGTATTTGGGCGCAGAGATAGTACTGGTGATTGCCTTTTTTGGACTGTTGCCCTGTTTTTTTGTCAAGATGTTGGGAGGCACAGCTATGTACTTCTTAGGCATTCAATTGTGGGTTTCAGGCGGGTTGCTGATGGCTTTGTTGCCCAATGTCCAAATTGCGCTTCCTACTGCTTG
>DMHB01000429.1 GCA_003449595.1 Microscillaceae bacterium
TGACAATGTTGAAGCCATTATGCAAGTAGCCGGTGGCTATGGCAACAGCGTTTATACTGGTGCAGCACGTGTACGTTTGGGCAATTTCTTCTACTGGCAAGGGAAAGCCGAATTGAAAGGCTCTAATTTCTTTCTGCGAGCTTATACCACCCAAGAGCGCTCAGGCGAGTCTTATGACATTGGTTTTGTAGGTTTGGGCTTGAACAGAGCCGGAAAATCTGACCAACAATGGTTTGAAGATTATGCGTTGGCTTTTCGAGGGGCTGCTATTGGCTTAGGCGTAGCTGCTTTCGACCACAACTTTGCCCGTGAATTTGCCGATGGCAATTTATCGAACAACTTTTCAGCTAACCAGCTTAATTTCTTTGGTATTACCAGTGGAGTGCGCAACAACTTAGGCCGATTAACACCCGGCTCCCCTGATTTTAACCGAGTGAAAAACGACTTGGTAAACACGCCTATTTCGCAAGGTGGCGCTCTGTTTTTCGATGAAAGCAATCTTTACCATACAGAAGGGATGTATAATTTCAACAAGATTATCAACCCCAATACGGTAGAACTGATTGTCGGTGGGCATTATAGAATGATCCAGTTGAACTCGCGAGGAACTGTTTTTGATGATGCCGAAAGAAGATTAAACATCTCAGAAGTAGGTGGTTATATCCAAGCCACTAAGAAGGTATTCAACGACAAATTGAAACTTACAGCCTCAGCCAGGTATGACAAAAACCAAAACTTTGAAGGTCGGTTTACCCCCCGCGTAGCAGCTGTTTATTCTTTGGGAAATGCAAGACAACACAACATCCGCATTTCTTATCAAACAGCCTTTAGAAATCCTACGGTGCAAGACCAATACCTCAACCTTACAGTAGGTGGTTTTGTAAGAGTAGTAGGCGGTTTGCCCGAATTTATCGAGCGTAATAATTTGAATAACAATGTAGTGCGTGCCGATGCCCAAAGTATTGGCAATTACCTTCAGTTGTTGAACACCCAAGGCGCTGTGGCAGCACGTACCAATGGCACTTACCGATTTAACCAATTCCGCCCCGAATTTGTCAATTCGTATGAATTAGGCTATAAAGGCTTGATAAACAACAAATTATTTATTGATACTTATGTGTATTACAACCAATATAGCAATTTTATTGGCACCCTCAACTTCATTGCGCCCAATGCCGGTCAAGACATTACGACTGTGCAGTTCAACCCTGCTGATGCCTCCCCTGTGATTGGTACCTTTCAGTTGTTTCAAGTACCTGTCAATTTAGCCAATCTGAATTCGTATGGCTGGGGGCTTGGCGTAGATTATAACTTGCCCGGTGGCTTTACTATTGGGGGCAATATTTCGCATAACAAGCTCTTGGATGCCCCTTCTAATTTTAGGACTCAGTTCAACACACCAGAATACAGAACCAATGTAAGTTTTGGAAACCGCAACATCAAAGGAACAAGTTTGGGCTTTAATGTGGTATGGCGTTGGCAAGAAACCTTTACTTGGCAATCAACTTTTGGTGATGGAGTTATTCCTGCCTATCACACACTTGATGCGCAAATCAGCTACCGTCTAAAAGACCTCAAGTCAATCGCCAAAATTGGTGGCACCAACCTATTGAATCAGTTTTACACACAATCGTTTGGTAACCCCCAAATTGGAGCTTTATACTACGTTTCTATCACTTTCGACCAAGTTTTTAATAAATAAAATCGCTGAGTAAAACCTTTTGGGTTGACTCGAATGAAAAAATAATTTATATTTGATAGTATTTTTAAACACAACTTTAATTTTAAAAAAATGAAAAAACGTATCAATCTTTTAAATGCGTTGACATTAGCCGCTGTGGTTTTCTTAGGCGCTTGCGAATCGAAAAAGAACAACCCTGCTCCAACCATCAATGGCAACTGGGTGATTACAGCTCAAAACCAAAACCCTGTCATCACAAGTGGCCCTGTTGATTTTACAGCTCTTTTGCAACCTGCTCAACAAACACAGTTAACTGCTCTTGGTTTTAATTTCAGAGCTGTTACTGACTTGCGTACTTTTATCAGCTTGGCTTCTTCTTTCACACTCGACAATGTGATTTCTTTTGCCAATGGTGTTGTAACAGAAAGCGCCGGTGCTGATGGCCAATTTGGAGGTGTCCCAGGAGCTCCTTTACCACAAGGACAAGCCGTATCATTCATTTTGACTGGCTCGGGCAGTTCTTTTGAATTGTCATCTGATGCTAAAACGATTACTTTTAGACCTGCCAGCGGAGCACCTGCCGGAACTCCTTCTTCAATTGTTTGGAATGTAGAAAGCTTAACTGCTAACTCGTTGACTATCAACACGCAATATGCGTTGCCCGGTGTAACACCTTTTGTAATTCGTGTTACTTTCACCAAGCAATAAAAGATAACTTTAGATAGCTTATCTTTGAAAGCAGGAGATTAAACTCTCCTGCTTTTTTTATTGGCCAAACATTTGCTTTTATTTTTGTATCAATATTTCTATATACCTCAACTCACCATAATCCTTACTGATGATGCAAATTCTTGATGGAAAACAAACCGCTGAGAAACTCCAGACCGCCTTAGCTCAAGAAGTAGCCCAAATACAAAAAAATGGAGGCAAAATACCACATTTGGCCGCCATACTCGTAGGCAATGACACCGCCAGTACTACCTATGTAAATGGCAAGGTGAAAGCTTGTGAAAAGGCCGGTTTTCTTTCCAGCTTAGTCCATCTTTCTGACTCTATTTCAGAAAATACTTTGTTAGAAAAAATAGCAGAATTGAACAACAATCCTGAAATCGACGGATTTATCGTACAATTGCCCTTGCCCAAGCATATAGATCCTGAAAAGGTTACTCAAGCCATTATCCCGGCTAAAGATGTAGATGGTTTTCATCCTGTCAATGTAGGCAGAATGGCCAAGAATCAACCTTGTTATATATCTGCTACTCCTTTTGGAATACTTAAATTGTTGGAGGCTTATCAGATA
>DMHB01000300.1 GCA_003449595.1 Microscillaceae bacterium
TGGTACGTTTGTATTCAAAAAAATACTTTACAAAAAAATTTTCTGAGGAAGAAGTTGCCATATTCACTATAGCTTAGGGGGTGAAAAAAATTCTTACTTTTATTGGTAGGAAGCTGGCAATAGAAACATAAATATAAAAACTTTAACGGTGGTTAGGCACATGCGAAACAGGGTTTTTTGTTTTTTTTTAATTTTACTTGGATTCAATAATTTTTTGGAGGCACAACAAAAGCAAAGCACGTATGTAGATAGTCTGCTATCACAAAATAAGGCTTTGCAGCCCTATCTCAAAGATTTTAAAGCCTATCAAATTCAAATTTATTTTACACAAATCGACCGTGATAGCCTACAGAACCCTATTTTAACCCATCATTATTGGGGCTTGTCAAATGATTCTTCCACTTATTTTTACCCTGCCAGCTTAGCCAAATTGCCCTTGGCTTTGCTATCACTTGAAAAAATAAACCAATTGCAAGTACCCAACCTGCATAAATTCACCTCGGCTTGGGTCGATAGAGCGGTACTAAAGCAGCCTCCGGTACAACCAATCACCAAAACCCCTTCTAACATTGCCTTCTGGGTTCGGCAAAGCCTTTTGATTAGCGACAACGAAGCGCCCAATTTATTGTATGATTTTTTAGGGCAAGAACACATTCACCGCCAACTGGCCGCTAAGGGTTTTTCTGATTGCCTGATTCGGCATCGCTTCGGCCTGCCTTTGGCACAACAAGCCGATACTTTGAATCAATGGCACGCTTCTTTTAACTTTTATAAGGGTGAACAGCCCTTGCCCGATAGCTTGGTCTGGCAACAAATAGCCTACAAATCGCCCCGAGTGCTTGCCTACACCACCGACGACACCCTTGCAGCGCTACGGTATGCCAACAAAATTCCTCTGAAAGCAGCCCATCAAATGCTTACAGATTTGATATTTCCTGAAAAAGCCCCCCCTCACCGCCGTTTTCAACTTACTACAGCCGACTACGATTTCTTATATCAAGCCATGGGCACCTTGCCACGCGAAAGCCAATGGCCTGATTACAAAGGTTTATTAACCCCGGGCGCCTATCCGCCTGACGGCTATCGAAAATTCATAGGTTTTGCTATGCAGCCCTCTATTCCTGCACAAGTGCGCGTGCTGAATAAAGTGGGGATTGGATTAGACTACACCAGTGATGTGGCTTACTTTATAGATTTTGAAAACCAAGTAGAATTTCTGCTTTCGGCTGTGGTGGCCAACCGAAAGTTTAATCAATATGAAGAGGCTTATGCCTTTCTGCGTGCCTTGGGACAAACTATCTGGCAGGCAGAAAGCAAACGAGATAGAAAATTTAAGCCCGATTTATCAAAGTTCTCCGAAATGGTGTTCGAGTAGGCATTTTTTTGTATTTTCGTGAATAGATTGAATCACACCTTGGATAGGTTGCTAAGCTGTATTTTTATCATCATTTTGACAATTACTTATCAATTCCGCTCTAATGAGAAAATTTATTAATCCACACAAATCGCAATGGGTTGAGCTAACACAAAGAACTTTTGAAAATTACGACTCATTGGAAAAAGCAGTGAAACCCATCCTGCGGGCTATCAAGCGAAGTGGCGACAAAGCCCTCAGCCGTTATGTAAAAAAATATGATGGTGTACACATCAAAGACTTTTTAGTGTCGGAAGATGAATTTCAAGAAGCGCAAAAGTATGTAAGCGAAGACTTGAAAAAGGCTATCCAAGCTGCTAAATACAACATTGCGCAGTTTCACTTATCGCAGCGCGATACACATAAAAAAGTACAAATTACCGATGGCGTGCTTTGCTGGCAAAAAAGTGTGCCTATTAGCAAAGTCGGATTATACATCCCAAGTCGCCACGCACCTCTTTTTTCTACCATTATGATGTTGGGGATTCCGGCTAATATAGCCGGCTGTCAAGAAATTATTCTTTGCTCTACACCCAACAAGGAAGGCAAATTGCATCCCATTATTTTATACACGGCTTACTTGCTCAATATCAAAAAAGTATATAAAGTTGGAGGCGTACAAGCCATTGGTGCTATGGCTTATGGCACTGAAAGCATTCCTAAAGTGTATAAAATTTTTGGCCCAAGCAATCAATATGTTACTGCAGCCAAACAGTTAGTTGGCAAAAGCGATGTAGCCATCGATCTACCTTCCGGACCTTCTGAATTAATGATTTTTGCCGATCATACCTGCAACCCACACTTTGTAGCAACCGATATATTAGCCAACTTAGAATTAGGCGAAGACACTCAAAACGTTCTGATAACCACTTCTGAAGCATTGACCGATCAAATCAATACAGCACTCCACCAATTGCTCGAAAAATCTCAGAAAAAAGCTACTGCGCAAAAATCTTTGCAAAATGCCAAAGCCATGATTTTTGAATCTAATACAACAGCCATCGATTTCATCAACGATTATGCCCCAGAACACTTGGCCTTGATGATAGAAAACGATGAGGCTGTAGCCGATAAAATCATCAATGCCGGAGCCGTACACTTGGGCAATTTTTCGCCTGAAACTGCTGACTATGCTTCAGGTATTAACAACATATTACCTACTAACCGATTTGCAAAAGCTTACAGTGGTGTATCTATTGATAGTTTTGTGAAAAATGTGAACTTTCAGAAACTGAATGAAAAAGGATTCAAACATATTGCACATCGATTAGAAGTAATTGCTGAAGCTGAAGAGCTATCGGGCAGAAAAGCCTCTATAGAAACCCGCCGTGAGTGGCTCGAAAGCCAATCGCAAGAGGTGCAAAACACGACGCAAAAAGTAAAATGAGATATTTTTTAGCAAAAAAGATATTTATTTAACTTTTTGCTAATTTTTATAGCAATTTATTTGGCTATTAACAATTCATCCGTTAAATTAGCCGCTGATTAGAATTGAATTTTCTTCGAACCATAAACTTTTATTCCCATGTCGGATAATGCAGAAAAATATAAAATGCTGCAAGCCACCATCGATAAGCTTGAAAAAGCCTATGGAAAAGGCACAGTAATGAAGCTAAGTGATGAAAAAGTGGAGGATGTATCTGTTATTCCAACCGGTTCTTTGGGTTTGGACATAGCTTTAGGCGTAGGCGGTGTACCCAGAGGTCGAGTAATTGAGATTTACGGCCCCGAATCGTCCGGTAAAACCACTTTGGCGCTTCATTGTATTGCCGAAGCTCAAAAATTGGGCGGCATTGCTGCATTCATCGATGCAGAACACGCATTTGATAAAACATATGCAGAAAAGTTAGGTATAGACACTGAAAACCTGCTTATTTCTCAACCCGACAATGGCGAGCAAGCTTTGGAAATTGCCGAGCATTTGATACGCTCCGGCGCTATCGATATTATTGTCATTGATTCTGTTGCCGCTCTTGTACCTCGCAGTGAGTTAGAAGGCGAAATGGGAGATAGTAAAATGGGCTTGCAAGCGCGATTAATGTCGCAGGCACTCCGTAAGTTGACAGGTGCTTTGAATAAAACACGTTGCTGCTGTATTTTTATCAACCAGCTCCGTGAGAAAATTGGCGTGATGTTCGGAAATCCTGAAACTACAACCGGTGGAAATGCGCTCAAGTTTTATGCTTCTATCCGCTTAGATATTCGTCGTATAAGCCAAATCAAAGAAGGTACTGACAATGTAATCGGGAATCGCACCAAAGTGAAGGTAGTGAAGAATAAAGTAGCGCCTCCTTTCAAAGTGGTTGAGTTTGACATTATCTATGGAGAAGGCATCTCGAAAGTAGGTGAAATTTTAGACTTGGGTGTCGAATTAGAAATTATCAAAAAATCGGGATCTTGGTTTTCCTACAATGGTGCAAAACTTGGACAAGGTAGGGATTCTGTAAAAAATATCTTGATCGATAACCCGGAACTGAGTGAAGAACTAGAGAAAAAAATTAAGGAAAGGATCAACACCCCAGGTGCTGCTGCTGATGTTTTGAAAGATAAAACACTGGTAACTGATAAAACAGATATGACAGAAGACGAGGAAGCTTAAAATTAGAAAACTTTCATTTTTATACAT
>DMHB01000030.1 GCA_003449595.1 Microscillaceae bacterium
GCTATCAAACCCAGCGCTGTTGCGCCGCCTGCATAATACCAAACCCAACCCGTGAGTGTACTCGCCAAGAAAGCCGCTACGCTTTGCAGGGCTGTATAAGTGCCTAAGGCGGTAGCTGTCTCGGCGGGCGACACCAAACGGCTTATCCACGCTTTGCTGATGCCCTCTGTGGTGGCTGTATACAAGGCATAACAAACAAAGGCCACTATCACCCACGCCACTTGTCCTGCATAGCCAGCTAAGAGGAAATACGCCAACGAAAAAGCACAAAGCCCTACTATCCAAGAGGTTTTGAAGCCCCAACGATCTGCCCACATCCCAACAGGGAAAGCCAGCAAAGCATAGCCTACGTTGTAGCCAATATAAACCCCGATGATACTCAGGTCATCCCAACCGGCTTGTTTGAGTTGGAGCAGCAAAAAAGCATCCGAGCTGTTGATCAAAGCAAACGCCAGCAAGCCCGCTACCAATTGTTTGTAAGCAGCTGTACCCCGCCGCAAGTAAAGCAAGAAATCAAAAAAGTAAACTGCCGGATTATTCCCTTGCGGGGAAGCCGAAACAGCTACCTTCGGATTTTCGCGTGGCAACGCCATCGTAAGCCCCATCGCCAAAAGCCCGGGCAAAAAGGCCAGTAGGAATAAGCTCTGATAATTTCCGGGGGAGTAGTACAAGAAGCCCAAAGCGAGCAAAGGCCCTAAAGCTGCTCCGGTTGTATCCATACTTCGGTGAAAACCGAAAACTGCACCTTTGTTATGGGCATTGGTTTCGGCGGCCAGCATCGCATCGCGTGGGGCTGAGCGAATGCCTTTGCCCAAGCGCTCTAAGGTTCGGATAGCAAACACCCAAACAGGCAGCACACTTGCCGCCATCAGCGGTTTCGCCAAGGCACTGAGGGCATAGCCACCTTGTACAAAACTTTTGCGCTGTTGCATAGTATCCGAAAGTCTGCCAAAATAGCCCTTGCTCAGACCGGCAATGGCTTCGGCAAATCCTTCGAGCACCCCAATCCACACCACCGTAAAACCAATGCTTTGCAAGTAAAGCGGCATAATCGGATAAAGCATTTCGCTGGCCACATCGGTAAACAGACTGATCCAAGCCAATAGCCAGACGGTGCGGGAAAAGCGCATAGACCCCATAAAAAAAGCCCTCTATTGAAGGGCTTTGCGGATAATGTCTTCACTGGCTAAGCCAACAAACTGCCAAGCCGGTTCGCCTTTTTTGAATAAAATAAGCGTGGGCACTGCTTCGATGCGATAAGCCAAGGCAATGTCGCTGCTTTCGTCGATATCGACTTGTACAATTTTATGTGTAGAGGCCATTTCTTGGGTCAATTTGGTGATGGTAGGCTTCATTTTCTTGCAAGGAGCGCACCATTCGGCACCAAAATCGACCAACACCGGCTTAGCCTCTGATTTGAGCATTTGCTGAAACTCTGCCAAGCTCATCGCCAAAGAGGCATTGGCGGCTTGCTGTCCTTTTTCGACAGGTTTTTTGGAAGCCACCCATTTGTTGATGCCTCCTTTGAGTTCAAACACTTGCTTGAAGCCTTGGCTACGCATCCAATCGGCGGCTTGCTTGCTGCGGCCTCCCGAAAGGCAATACACAAAAGTAGGTACTTCTTTGTCCAATTTCATCATCTTGGTCTGGAAGTCGCTGCTGTTGATGTCAATGTTCTGGGCATTGGCCAAGTGGCGATCTTCAAATTCTTTGGTCGTGCGCACATCAATCAGCTGTGCTTTCTCGGTAGATTTCAATTGTTTGTCGAAATCATCGGCACTTAACACTTGTTTGGAGGAGCTACCGCTGCCGCAGGCTTGAACCAACAAAACGACCACTGATAATACGCTGCACCACAGGAAGGATAATCGAATTTTGCTCATAGTTTATTTATATGTTCGGTTTAATCAAAATCTATATTTAAGAAACTGTGTTTTTCATCCACGCTACCAAAGCAGTAGCCCATTCTTCGCCCTTGTCTTCTTGGCTGAAATGCGCCGCGTTTTGCAGGGTAATGTGGGGCTGGTTTTGCGCACCGGGTATTACTTTTTGGAAGAATAAATCGCCGCCCTTGGTGATGGGGTCAGAGTCGCCAAAAGCCGTTAGAAAAGGTTTTTTCCATTGCTGCAAAACCTGCCAAGCTTTTCGGTTGGCTTCCGAGGCTGGATTGTCGGGGCTGATGGGCACTAAAGTAGGGAAAATACGCGCTCCGGCTTTGTAGCTATTCTCAGGAAATGGCGCATCATAGGCTGCTTTGATTGGGTCGGCAAGCGGGTTTTTGCATCCTCCGCTCACAATGTTACCGACTTTGAACTCGGGGGTATTCTGCGAGTAATCGCGCCAGTTGAGGAAGGCTTCCGAAGGTTTGACATCGCCGGTAGGCAAAAAAGTGTTGCTGGTGGCAATGCGCTTGAAACGATCAGGGTTTTCGGCAGCAACGCGTAGCCCAATCAAACCGCCCCAATCTTGACAAACCAAGGTAATATTTTGGAGGTCTAATTGGGTAATCAGTGCTGTAATCCAATCTACGTGGCTTTGATAGGTATAATCTTCAAAGGCAGTGGGCTTGTCTGACTTGCCAAAGCCAATCAGATCGGGCGCTATGACCTGACAACCTGCCTCGGTTACAATGGGAATCATTTTGCGATATAAATACGACCAAGTAGGCTCGCCGTGCAACATCAGCACCACCTCTTGAGGGTTATTTCCTTCTTTTACATAGTGCATCCGCAGGTTTTCGGCCACCATGGCATAGTGAGGCTGAAAGGGATAATCGGGGAGATAATCGGGGAGATTATCGAAACAATGGTCGGGAGTGCGCAATACTTCCATATTTTTTTGTCTAATTGAGATAAGTATGCAACAAGGTTAAGGCAGAATAAAACTCAACAAAAGGAGCAACGCCAAGGCTACAAACGCCGGAGTCATTTCTTTGACAGACTGTTTGATGTTCCAGTGCGAAAAAAGCGCCCCTCCTACAACCACAAACAATACCATCAGGGAAACCGTGCGGGTAGATTGGAAATATAATCCGGCAACAGCCACAAACTCAACCAGCCCCACCCCTAACGCAAACCCTTTGCTATAGCCAAACATTTGAAAAGTCTGAATAATTCTTTTGGTTTGAAATATTTTGGCCAAAGAAGCAGCGCCAAAAATGAAGGTAAGTAGGCCAATGAGTCCCCAAGAAATGTAAAATAAGTAAATCATCGTTGTTGACGGCTAAGATTTGAGTATTCAAAAATAAAAAAACCAGCCTGCTTCATCAAACAGGCTGGTAAAAAGAATCGGGTATCAACCGCCTAAATTAGAGCCGCCGTCCACGCAAATGGTTTGGCCGGTTACAAAACTCGACTCCTCCAACGCGAAGAAAAGCACGGCGTTGGCAATATCGGCAGGTTGGCCGATGCGGCGCACCGGAATGCGTTGCATCATTTGGCCGATGATTTCTTTAGGAACAGTGGCCAACATATCGGTATCGATAGCGCCCGGCGCAATGGC
>DMHB01000135.1 GCA_003449595.1 Microscillaceae bacterium
TGGCGCTTAAGTCACCTTTTGTTCAATGTGCGCATAGAAGTAAGCAAAATTATTACCGAACAAAAAAAATCTGTGATTTTGGCCTATTATCAAAGCCTATCACTACTTTGTATGTTTTAATACCCAATGAAATATTTGTTTTACACTTTTTCTTTCTTGTTCATTTTTTCTTCCTCCTTGGTGGCTCAATCCCTACAAAATTATAAAGAGCAAGGGGTAGCATCCTATTTTTTAGACAAATACGATGGCCGTGAAACAGTCAGCGGTGAAAAGTTTGACAATGATGATTTTGTCGGTGCCCACCGAACATTGCCCTTCAATACAATGGTAGAGGTCAAAAACATAGACAATGGTAAGAAAACCACTGTTCGTATCATAGACAGAGGCCCCTATGCACATGGGCGTATCATCGATGTATCGCGTGTGGCTGCCGAAGAAATCGAGCTGACCGACACGGGAAGCGGCAAAGTAGAAATCAAGGTTGTCGGCGAAAAGGGGAAGCTTTACGCGCAGGCCGAAACTAAAACTGAAACCAAAAAGGAAGAGAAAACCACCACTACCCAAACTACTTCTGAAAGTGCTTTCCAAACCGGACAAACCTACAGCCCTACGGGCACTTTGCGCAAGCCCAAAGGCTTTGGCGTACAAATTGGATTGTTTAGCTCTGTAACCAATGCTCAGCAGGCTTGTGGCCAATTGACAGCCAAAAAAATTGAAGAGAAGTTTCCATTGTATATTCAAGTAGGGTGGGATAAAGAAAAAGAGAAAAAGGTTTATAGGGTTTTGGTTGGCGAGTTTGCCGATAAGGAGGGCACGACAACCAAAGAAGCCATCAAACAAATACAAGCGGCTGGCTTTGAAGGGGCTTTCGCCAAGCCACATTTCGCGCAATAATAGTAGTTTAGTATGGCCAAAAAACAGCTTATTTTTCAAGATTTAGCCCAAATACGAGAATTTGGCAATATTGAGTTCTTGGCCAAACAATTGGTAGAAGGATTTATCACGGGCTTGCATCGCTCGCCATTTCACGGGTTTTCGGTCGAGTTTGCCGAGCACCGCCTTTATAACACCGGAGAAAGTACACGCCATATCGACTGGAAAGTATTTGCCAAAACCGACAAGCTTTTTGTAAAACGCTACGAAGAAGAAACGAACCTGCGGGCTGTTTTGCTGTTAGATATTTCATCTTCGATGTACTATCCGGTCGAAAACTATGGAAAACTGACTTTCAGCATTATGGCTGCTTCGGCCATTGCCTATATGCTTCAAAAGCAGAAAGATGCGGTAGGATTGGTAACTTTTGCCGATTCAATCATCCAGCAGACCGCAGTGAAATCTACCTCTTCGCACACGCATAAGCTATTTTTAACTTTAGACCAACTCTTGCACAGCCAAGCACAGGCACAAGGCACCAACATAGCACCAATAATTCACGAAATAGCCGAAAAAATCCATAAGCGGTCTTTGGTCATTATTTTTAGTGATATGTTCGACCGAGCCGAATCGCAAGAAGAATTATTTAGTGCGCTGAATCACTTGAAATATAACCAGCACGAGGTATTGCTTTTTCACGTGAACGACAAAAAGACAGAGTTAGACTTCGACTTCAAAGAGCGTCCTACAGAATTTGTTGATTTGGAAACCGGACAAAAAGTGCAGGTGCAGCCCGGGCAAATCAAAGATGTTTATCGAAGCTATGTAGAGCAATTTTATAAGGCATTGAAATTAAAATGTGGGCAGTATAAAATTGATTTCATAGAGGCCGATATACGAAGTACATTCGACCAAATTCTTTATACCTATTTGGTAAAACGCAGCAAAATGTAGCAGCAGTAGGGGTGGGGTATAGATACAGAAAAAAGTAAAACACAAAAAACTCAACATTGCTCCAGAGCCAAGTTGAGTTCTTTAATCAATACGCTAACGCAGTTACTATCGCTTGTGGCGACGCTCGTCAGAAACGGTCAATCTCTTTCTTCCTTTAGCGCGGCGGCTTGCCAACACCCTGCGGCCATTGGCAGAAGACATTCTTTCGCGAAATCCGTGTTTGTTGCGGCGCTTTCTGTTGGAAGGTTGGTATGTTCTTTTCATACGATTTATGGCATTTTATTCAAAAGGGAGTGCAAAATTAAGCCTTTTTTTCTAAGTTCAAAAGATAATCATTTATAATCTTTATAAAACCATTTGCTTATGTCTGCTTGGGTTTATTTGGCTTTGGCAATTGTATTAGAGGTGTCGGGCACATCGTTGATGAAATTGTCGGCTGGTTTTTCGAAATGGCTGCCTTATGTTGGAATGTTTGTTTGTTATTTACTCAGTTTGAGCGTTTTGAACTTGGCACTCAAAAAAATAGAAGTAGGAGTGGCTTATGCAGTTTGGTCAGGAGTCGGGACGGCCTTAATTGCAGTGATTGGGTTTTACTTTTTTCAAGAATCGTTTTCTTGGTTTAAGTTTTTTTGCATCCTACTCATCATTTTAGGCGTGGCCGGATTGAATTGGCAGGCAAGCCACGCTTAGCAATCCCCTTGTTATTTACCTTCTTCCATTTGTTTGGCCCTGCCCAAAAGCGATCGCGCTTTTTCAATCAATAAACTTTCCGGAAATTTTTGGATAAAAGCTTCCAAGTTTGCAATAGCCATCAACCGGTCTTTGATGCGTAAATCGATGAGTACTTGCAAATACTCAAACTTATCGGCTATGACCATTTCTTTGAAAGTAGCCAAGGTTTGCCCGATCAATTGTTCGGCTTGCGCAAATTGTCCATTCTGATAAAGCTCATACGCTTGCCTGTAGGCAAAATTGACGCTGCTTTGGCTTTTTTCGGCTTCCACCAAATAATTGGGATTTTCAATCAATTTCGCATAAACTGATTGGGGAAAAGTGCTCAAAAGTTCTGTTTTAAATTTTTCGGCGGCCAAATTATTTTTTAAGTCTGTATGTAATAAATAAAGAGAATACAAAACCTCTGGGGCGTATTTGCTTTCAGGAAAATCCTTCAACAGTCTTTCAAAACTTGTGATAGCATTACGCGGCTCGGCCAAATCATATTTATATATTTTTCCTAAGTTGAACAGGGCCCCTTCTACTTTGTGAAGACTTGTAGTTTGGGCTTCGGGTCAGTAGG